>NZ_JBFTNE010000008.1:0-144066 GCF_056397325.1 Cupriavidus sp. 05N39 | reverse complement strand
CCATTTCAGATAAGCGCTGTGTCATGTATTGAATTCATTGAATAGAATCTTCCAATTAATCAATAAGTTACGTTCAGTTGGCACAGTTTTTGCGGTAATTAGTCTCTAGCATCGCGCTGCTGAGAAAAGAACCCCGATCGTTCATGTCATGACTCGACCGGAGAGCCCTGGGAGTCACGAGGATTCTCAGTAGTGGACCCGCCTCACTACGAGAGGATTCCCAATGCCAAAGGTGCTCGCCGTTTTCGGAACGCGGCCGGAAGCCATCAAGATGGCGCCCCTGATTCACAGGTTGCGGATATCAACGGGCTTCGATCTGCGGGTCTGCGTCACCGGGCAGCATCGCCATATGCTCGATCAGGTACTGCAGCTTTTCAAAATAGTTCCGGACTTTGACCTGGATGTTATCAGCGTCGGACAGAGTCTCTCCGACATCACGACGCGGGTGCTCTCAGGCGTTCATGCCGTGTTGGATCAGTACACGCCGGATGCCATGCTGGTTCACGGCGATACCACCACCACCCTGGCGGCCACGCTTGCCGCGTTCTATCGCAACATTTCCGTCGGGCATGTCGAAGCTGGCTTGCGGAGCGGAAATCTCAACGCACCGTGGCCGGAGGAAATGAACCGACGCGTCACAGATGTTATGGCGTCGTGGCACTTTGCGCCAACGCAACAGGCGCAGGACACGCTATTGCGAGAAGGCGTGGACCCCGCCCGCATCAGCCTGACGGGCAACACTGGAATCGATGCCTTGCTCGAGGTCAAGCGCCGGCTGGATAATGATCTGGACATGCGGATCCAGCTGATGGGGCAATACCCCTATCTGGACAGTACGCGCCGGCTGGTGCTGGTGACAGGACATCGGCGAGAGAGTTTTGGCGCGCCGTTCGAACACTTTTGCACGGCGTTGCGCAGGCTGGCTAACCGCAATGACGATATCCAGATTATCTATCCTGTTCATCTCAATCCGCGCGTGCGGGAACCGGTACAAGCGATCCTGGGGGGACATCCAAACATCCACCTGATCGAGCCCCAAGAGTATTTGCAGTTCGTCTTCCTGATGTCGTCCGCCTACATGATCGTCACGGATTCCGGTGGGATCCAGGAAGAGGCGCCCGAGCTGGGCAAGCCGGTCCTTGTCACACGAGACACCACCGAGCGCCCAGAGGCAATTGCCGCCGGCACCGCGCGACTGGTGGGCACCGATACGGAACGTATCATCGCTGCCGCGGAGTTGCTGCTGAACGATCCGGATGAGTACGCCCGCATGTCGCGTGCGCACAACCCGTTCGGCGACGGCCACGCCAGCGAACGCATCGTCAATGCACTGGAGGCGACCATGCCTGTCGATTATCGGAAATACGACAACTCTCGGTTGCCATGGCTGGGCCAGCAATCTTATAGCTGGGACATAAAGCATTCAAATCCATAACTTACCAAGGCTGGCCGCCCCCCCCCCCCAAACATCGTTGCTCGGCGTTTCTTCAGTCCAGGCACCGAAATACGGCCGGCGCTTTTATGGGAGGAGTGAACGATGAGGTTCGCAACAGTGACAACAGCGCTTCTTGTCGCAAGCGCTCTTGCATCGGCACCGGCCCACGCCGCATTGTCGGAAGAGGCCGCGGCGGTCTCGGCTGAAACGCCACTTTATCTGCCCGCTAGCCCGTCGGATCCTGGTGGGCTGAAGGGCTATGACCATGCCAGCCAGTTAGAGGTGGGTGTCGAAGCCGATGCGGTAGGAAAGAACAAGAAAGAGAAGGATAAGAAGAACGCAAAAAAACCCCCGAACAAGGCCGTAAAGGGCCCCAAGGTCAAAGCAGGCTCGTACGCGCTCGCCCCTGCGCCGGGCGCCGAACCGGACTGACACAAGCTTAGGCATTGCGGCGTTTTGCCGCAAACGAGCGTATAGACCCGCGTCCGAGGTGGCTTGCTTGGACACGCACCCGCGAAGCAGCGGGTTGCGCACGGCGAGGCCAATTCAAATCGCGCTTCGGAGAAGACCGTGTTCCACAATCTCTACTCATTGCTGCAAAGGGGCTGCGTACTGGCAATGCTGGCGGTGGCCCTGGCGTTGCCCGCCAAGACTCATGCCGCCACCAACCAGATTGCATTGCTGGTGCCCGATACGATGACCCTGCCCGATCCGCGGGTTTCGGCCTGGCTCGACGCGGCACTGGAAGAAGGCCTGAAGATCACTGTTATCAACGACACGCAGTTCCTCCAGGGTACGACGCCTGCCCAGTTCCCAGGCTTGATCCTGCCGGACCAGGTCCATGTGAACGCGAGCGATGCGCTGGTCGCAGCACTTGAGAATTACACTACCCAAGGCGGCCAGGTGATGCTGGTCTACGACTTCGGCGCGCTCACCACCACCGGCTTCTATTCGTCGCCGAGGAGTCGCCTCAGCAATCTCGCAGGGGTCGACTACGTGCTCTATGACCAACTGGGCGGCTTCATGATTGGCCTGGGACCGATCACTGGCCTGAGCAGCACGCTACGGACCATTCAGGTGGCTCCCGGCAAGTCAATGGTGTGGGATAACACCTCCACGACCGACCCCGTGGAAGGGGTTTCCGGTTACGTCTATGGCTTCCTGACCTATCCCAGCTTCGTCACGCAGGGAAGTTATACCGGCAGTGCCCTGCTGAGCTCGCCAAACTTCGGGCTGGTGGCAGGCTTACGGACTTTTGGCTCGGGCGGCGTTCTGTTCGTCAACCTGCCGCTTGCGTATCTGAAGGGACAGACAGACGGCATGCTGATGCACGGTTTCCTGCGCTATTTCGGCACCAATCTGATGAAGATGCCCAGGCTTTCCGCGCAGCCGAAAGCCAAGGCCGGGCTTGTGCTGAACATGCACTTCTGCGCCGGGGATCAGATTGCGCCCGCGCAGACGCTGAAGAGCTGGGGGATTTTCAACAACGGACCGTTCTCCATTGTCATTACCGCAGGTCCCGATCAGATTGCCTTCGGCGACGGCAAGGGTATCAATCTGTCTCAGAACGCCACAGCCCAGCAGCTGGTTTTGTACATGCAGGGCAAGGGGCACCAGATCGGAAGTCATGGCGGATGGATTCACGATTACTGGGGTGCTAATGCCAGCGAATCCAACCAGTCCACCTTCGAACAGTATCTGGTCCTTAACAAACAGAGCATTGAAGGGGTAACAGGAAAGCCGAGCATCGAGTACGCCGCACCGGAAGGTAATACCCCGCAATGGTCGATAAACTGGCTGGAAGCCAAYGGCAACACTGGCTATTACTTCCTCGGGCATACCGGCATGGCGCCCACCCGAAGCTATCGCAACGGCGCGCTGCTAAACAACACCATCCGGGCATTCCCGGTGATGCCCTTCGGCGAGTATGCGACCTTCGAAGAATTCGAGGAATTCGGTGTTCCCGCTTCCAGCATTACCGCCTGGTACAAGCAGTTGATGGACTTCGTCGTCAAGAATCGCACCAGCCGGCTGATCTATATGCATCCGCTCGGCGCGGTGGATTACAAGGGTGTATTGAACTCGCTCTTTTCGCGAGCCACGACGCTGACGCAGAACGGACAGTTCAGCTGGTACACGATGGACACCTTGGCGAAATTCGCCCAACGGCGTCAGCAGACTACCTGGCAGGCGACTGACACCGGCAACGCGTGGACGTTCCAGGCCAGCAATCCGACCGATTTGACGGACATGACCTGGGTGCTTCCCCGTTCAACGTACAACCAGCCGGCCGTGACGCAAGGCCAGGCTGTCGTCACATGGGATACCACGAACTGGCTGGTAACCGCCGGAGCGGGAACCACATTGACCTTCACCAGTGGAAAGCATTAGCGCGCGCAACGGGGCTTGTGGCGATTTCGCGGGGGCGCACAGGAACTGTGCCCCGTGGTGGGTAAACATGAAACTGAGATTCCTCAAGCATGCGCCAAGCGCTTCGCATATTTTTGACTTTGGGCGAGTTACTCGTTTGCATCGGATCTGTCCCGGATGGGGTAGCCGGCGAAGTTGCCGGCCGTGGCGGTACCCCTGTCCGGGCGGCCACGGCGCCGCAAGCCGCGTCGCGTGTCGCCGCAAGTGCCGCGTCGAGTGCGGCAGCAAGCCCAAGCGGCGATCGACTCTTTGCGCTGATAGCACTCGCCAGCCTATCGACGGACACCCCGGAATCCGATGAGCAGGCCAAGCCAGTGCCGCCCCAGCGTATATGGTCCCAGCCCCCCCCGTCTATGGTCACGGTGCAAGCGGGCAGGCAGCGGCTCGTTATTGCGCTCACCGTGGCCCTATTGCTGATCGTCGGGCTAGTCATCGTCTATGCCACGCGCCACTATCTGTTCACCTTGAACCGGTTGTTCGGCAAACAACGTCACCCCTACCTCGACATCGACATCGCGGATTGGCCCACCTTAACGGTCATGATCGCGGCTCACAATGAGGAGGCAGTGATCGCAGGGTCGCTAGCCTGCCTGCTGCGCGCCGACTATCCTGCCGACCGACTCACCATCATGCCCGTGAATGATCGCTCTAGCGACCGGACCCGAGAGATCATCGACGACTTTGTGGTGCAGTATCCTGGCCGCATTTCCCCGTTTCACCGCTCTGCTGGAAAGCCGGGCAAGGCAGCGGCGCTCAAGGACGCGACCGAACGCATTGCCAGTAACATCATCGTCGTGTTCGATGCCGACTACCTGCCGCCGGTAGGACTGCTTAAGCAACTGGTGGCCCCATTCTTCGATCCCGAAGTTGGCGCAACCATGGGCAGGGTGGTGCCGATGAATCTCGGCACCAATCTGCTTACCCGGCTACTGGACCTGGAACGCTCGGGCGGCTATCAGGTGGACCAACAGGCCCGCATGAACCTGAACCTGGTGCCTCAATATGGCGGGACGGTCGGCGGCGTGAGAGTGCGGGCACTGAAAAGTGTGGGCGGCTGGCACGACGATGTGCTGGCCGAAGACACGGATCTAACCTACCGGCTGCTGCTAAGCAACTGGAAGACGATCTATCAGAACTGGTCTGAGTGTTATGAAGAGGTGCCGGAAACCTGGCCCGTCCGTGTCCGCCAGATCATGCGCTGGACCAAGGGCCATAACCAGGCGCTCTACCGCCACGGGTGGAAAATGGCAACTTGCCGCGATCACAATCTCCTCGAGAAGATCGATGGCGTGGCTTTGCTGGGCATCTACATGATGGCGCCTCTGATGCTGTGCGGCTGGCTGCTAGCCATCGCCCTGTTCTATGCCAGCGGCATGCCGCTGCTCGGCGCGGCCATCTTCCTGTTCGCGCTGATGTCATATGGGACCCTGGGAAACTTCGCGGCGTTCTTCGAGATCGCCGCTGCCGTCTATCTGGATGGCAGCCGCGAGCGTATTCGCCTGCTTCCCCTGAATTACTTTGGCTTCCTGGTAAGCGTGGTGACCGTGTCACGGGCTATCGTCAGCCAGATCGCCTTCGACTTCGTGCTCCGGCGCCAAATCCGCTGGGACAAGACGAGGCGTTACCGCTAGGAGAACTGAGCCGATGTGGGCCTTGCTGCTGAGCTTGCTGACTGTGCTCGTATTCGGCCTTCCGCTGGTGCCAGCCGTACTTGAGTGGCAGCGACGGCGCGATATCCGTCCGCTTGCGATCGACAGCGAGCATACGCTTGACGTCGCGGCCGTGGCCGCGGAGCTCCGTGCCATGATTGTGATGCAAACCGAGCCGACGAGGCACGGTGGTGCAGCCCATTCGATCCGCAGTGTGAATGCGGTTGCCAATGTGACCGGCATATGGTTGCCCACCGGGGCGGAGGCAGCCTCGCGAGTCTGCAAGCGGACCGTCCTCGCCAGTGGATCGCTGATACTGCCCGACAGCTTTACGTTCACGCATGAAATATACGGCCCCCGCGGCATCCGGACCGGAAAGAAGAATCACTTGCAGTCCGTTCTATCCGAAGGAGAACTCGCGATTGGAAGCGGCAGCGAACTGCATCGTTGGGCGCATGCACGCTCCGCGCATATCGCGGCGCACTGCCGCCTCGATGGCCCGCTCTCGGCCACGCACACCATTCGCATTGATGAAGGATGCCATTTTGCTTACCTCAGCGCAGGCGTGATCGGATTCGGGATGCACCATCTTGCAGAATCCAGCGCGCCGCGCAGCGTGCGCCCGCAGAATGGCGAGACCCGGACGGAAGCGATTCCGGCACATGTGCAGGCCGCAGGGGAGGGGCGCTGGCTGGCGACGCGTGATCTAACCATCTCCCCCCAAAGCATGTTTCAAGGGGACCTGGTGGTACATGGCGATCTGTGGATAGGCGCGGGCGCCAGGATTGCCGGCAGCGTCAAGGCCAGCGGGAGTATCCGGCTTGGGGCGGAGGTGCGGATAGACGGGGCCTTGATCGCCGCCGGCTCCATGGTGCTAGCCAAATCGTGCATGGTTGCCGGGCCGGTTTCGGCCGAGCGCGAGTTGGACATCGAGACGCTCTGTGTGATAGGGTCGGCAGAAAGACCAACCACGGTGGTGGCACCCGTGATGCGCGTGAGCGTGGGCGCGGTGGTCTTTGGCGCGGCGTGCGCGCTGGAGAAAGGACGGGTCGTGTCCAAGGGCCATATAGACTCACCGTAGCGCACTTCTCACATATGCGATGAAGAAACTTCTCCTTTTGCTACTGCTGCTTGCCTCCCACGTCAACCAGATGGCCTGTGGAGCCGACCTGGTACTTTCCGGCTATCAGCGCCCCGACGGGGCAATCACCACCTATTTTGGCGGCGACACGATCGATCCGTACTTTGCCGCAAAGGCGCTGCTGGCTGCCCAGGACGCCGGACTGAAAACGAACGCGGCCGCGGGCCGGTGGATAGCGTGGCTACTCCCGCGGCAGCACGACGACGGCAGTTTCGATCGCTATTGCTTGAAAGGCCAGCGCTTTGTCTCCTGTCAGGAAGCCGATGCGGATGATGCGTTGATGGCAGCCTGGATGGAAGTGCTGGTGCGGTCCGTGCCGCCCGCGGGCATGCCGGCGTCCTGGAAGAGGAGCTTCGATAAGGCCAGCCGGAATCTCGACACACTGTACGACAAGCGTTCCGGCGTCTACTATATTTCAACCGATTTGCCGGTCGCATTGCTGATGGACAACGTGGAGGTTTCCAGCGCATTCAAGGCTGTCAGCAGCTATTACTTGCGGATGGGCGACAGGGTGGGCGCAGCCAACTGGATGCGTAAGGCCGAACAGCTCGACAAGGACATTCTGCGTGTGTTCTGGCGACCGCCAGAGCGTTTCCTGGTGAGTACCCAGCCACGCGACAAGTCGGAGTTCTATCCCGATGCTGTGGCCCAGATATTCCCGATTCTGGCCGATATACAGCCTGCCAATCGGACCAACGAAAATGCCTATCAGTCCTGGATGAAGGAACATCGCATGACCTGGTTACAGACGTCCGAGGTCGACTTTCCATGGGGCCTGATAGCCCTTGTCGCGGATAAGATGGGAGACAAGGACGCAATCGCGTGCTGGCGGGTACGATCCGTTCAATTCCGGCACGGGAAGCACTGGAATGTGCTTGAGGAGGCGTTGTATCTGGCGTTTGAAGCGAGGCTAACCCCCGAGCAGTCGCTGGCACCCGTTCAGGCAGGCATGAAATGTCGCTGAGCGTCATGCCGCGGGAACGACCATTATCGATTTCTCCCTGCCAAGGGGGGTGTCGTTTCCATTGACGGGTGTCCGATTTTTTTCAATTGCCTGCTGCCGACCAGTGGCCCGCTGCAGGAGGCGTGGATTCAGACTGATTGCCCTTGAAAGAAGGTTGGTGACCTGACTGTCCGCTTGATTCTCTGCAAAGGCAGCTTATTTGGCAAGAGCGCTGACGGCGGTTTCGAAAAAAATACGATAGGACATCAATGGTGACGCTCTCGGATACCTATAGCAGAGGCTTGTGCGCTCTTCTCGGCTTGCTGATGGTTGGCGCAACCAATCACGCTCGTGCGCAGGCAGAGGCCAACGCGCCAAGAACTTTCGCACCCTTACTCACGGGATTCCTGGAGGGTGGTCTTGGACACGCTAACCTCACTGACAACAATTCGAACTGGAACGACCAGTATCTGAGAGGCGGTGTCCACCTGACCCCAAAAGACTATGTAACCGGCGAAATCAGCCACCAGAACCATTTCGGAGATCAAGGCACGTTCTTCGGTGCGGGGTATACGCGCATATTCAATGAGGACTGGTACGGCTTCCTAAGCGCCGGCACCAGTTCTGGGGGGTTCTTTCTGCCCCGGGTCAGGGTGGACGGACTGCTATTCCGAAAATTCCTTGAAAAAAAGAACTTGGTTGCGAGTGTTGGATTTACCTACTACCGCGCCAAAGAAATCTATACAGACAAGACGCTGCTGCTTGGCGCCACCTACTACTTCGATGGACCCTGGATCATTCAGGCGGGGGCGCGTCTGAACCGAAGCGACCCAGGCAATATCCGCTCCAATCGCGGCATTATCGCGGTGACCTACGGCCGTGACAAGGAGCAATACATTACCCTGAAGTACGACGGCGGAAAGGAAGCCTATCAGTTGACGGGGGAACAGTCGATATTGAGCGACTTCACAAGCCATGAGGTTTCACTGGTCTGGCGGAAATGGATTACCAAGCGCTATGGGTTCAACCTTCGTGCTGTGTACTACGAAAACCCGTCCTACAATCGGAAGCAAGCGGAAATAGGTTTCTTCGTCGAGTTCTAGCCATGTCATCCCGCCATAGGGCCATTCCCGAGCATCCAGACAAGGGGGATGCGCTCGGCCTTAAGGTGCTATGCCGCGCCCGGCATCGATCCCTGGACCACCTGACACTATCGGCCCCTAGGCTGGCGATCATCCTGCTGGTGCCAGTCCTGTTCAATGTGGCCGAATGGATGTTGCGCGGCGCACTCAGCGCCGGGTGGGCGGCCATTTTTGAGTTCTGGATTGGAAAACTAGGGATGGGCGGCACCGTAATTCAAAAGCCAACGCCCTTGGCGTCGCTCGAAATCACCCTACCGCACCTGTATGTACCAGCGATAGCACCCAACTTGCGCACGTGGTGGGTGACGGTAGCCGCCACGATCATCGTCGCCTTGCTTACGCTGCGGCTCCCCGATCGCTTTCTGCCACTAAGGTACTTTTTGCAGTTCGCGATTTTCATACAGACCACGGCGATTCTCTTCTTTGCCGTGGCGCCGGACAGCTTTCCTTATACGGTGAGTGGATATGTTGATAACGGGCTGAAGACCTCATTCGCCTTCCTGTTCCTGCTCCCGTGGGGTCATGCTCTGGTTTACTACATCTTCGATTTTTCTTGGCCAAGCAAGATCTGCCTGACACTGTTCACCCTTGCCTTTGTCGTGATTGCCGTACCGTTGCAATTGACGCTTCACGCGTACCTCGTGTTCCAGTACTCCCTGCTGCTGATGCCCTTACTGTCTTTCGTGCTGGGCCCAACTTGGATCGTGTTTGGCTGCATTGCGCTGTATGGCTGGGCGATGAGCTGGGACCGCCTCAACCCTGAGGCCGAGGCGCCGAGGTCTGCGGAAAAAGACTAGACACGGCAGTCCAACAGATGCACACGCCTCTCCTCAGGAAGGGTGGCGCGCACCGTGGCGGCGAGTTCGGAAATCCAGCATTCGGCCGCCGCGCTATCCGCCACAACAAGGTACAACCCGTCGATTTGGAAATCGATGAGCCAGTACAATACATTTTCGGTAAAGTACTGCCGTACCGCGGGATGCTGGAAATTGATGGCGTTGCCCGATCCGTTGTACTGGAAGAATGGACTTGCGTAATGCCCAAGCTGGTTTCCCTCGGAAACGAACTGGTCGTACGCAAGGGTCACCAGCACCATCATGCCTAGACCATGGGCCCGGTCCACCAGTGCACGCAGTTGATTGAGGCCCCCGTACGAGCGCTCGGGGGCGAAGGGCAGCGGCGCGTAGAAGCACTTGCATGCTACCGAATCCTGCGCATGAGGGTTCAGGCTGACCGCAGTGAATCCGCGTGCGGCGAGCGCGGGTAGATGGCTGGCAACTTCCATAAAGCTGCAATGGGAGTCATTGTCTGTCTCATGGATGACTGCCTCCGCCAGAGGGCGACCAAGCCAGTCCGGATTGCACCAGGCATAACTGCTGGCATCGCATACGATGCTTGCGCCTTGGACATCGACCGCCTGCGCGCGCGACGCCGGATCGGGTACCGACATGCCGTTGTCCAGGCGAAACCAGTAGCGACTACCAGCACCGCAAGGGGCCTCCACCTCAAGCCAGCCATGGCTCGATTCGCGCATCAACGTTGGTCCGAGACCAAGCACCTCAAGGCGCACCGCCCAGCCTTGCTCGATGGCGTCAGGCGCCCACAAGCGAAAACGGGTAAGACTATTATCGGACAATTGTGGTCCAAATTGCCATGCCATCATTTGCATCCCTCCTGCTTTGGGCCGACGCCACCACACCGAGAGCAGTGCCACCGCACCGATGCGCCACGCCATATCCGAGCACTCCTTGTCGAGAGTAAATCCAAGACATTTCCCTGGCGGGATTCCTTTATTCGACGGTAACCGATTTCGCGAGATTCCGCGGCTTGTCAACGTCGGTACCCCGCTTGCAGGCAGTGTGATACGCCAGCAATTGCAAGGGAACAACGTGCAGGACGGGGGAGAGCATGCCGTAGTTCTCCGGCATGCGGATAACGTTAAGGCCAACCGAGGAGCCGATCATGGTGCCCGAATCCGCGAAGACATACAGTTCGCCGCCGCGCGCCCGAACCTCCTGCATGTTCGACTTTAGCTTTTCAAGCAACGCATCATTGGGCGCAATGGCCACCACCGGCATCTGGTCTGTCACTAGCGCCAATGGGCCATGCTTTAACTCTCCGGCGGCAAAGGCCTCGGCATGGATGTACGAGATCTCCTTCAATTTTAAGGCGCCCTCAAGGGCAATAGGGAAATGCACGCCACGCCCAAGAAAGAGGGCGTTCTCCTTTTGCGCCAGGACGTCCGCCCAGGCCATGATCAACGGCTCCAGCGCGAGCACCCTGGTGAGCGAGGCTGGCAGATTACGCAGTTGCGTAAGGAGGGCCATCTCCTGCGACGGGGCGATCCTGCCGCGTTGCTTTGCCAATGTAATGGCTAGCAGGAAAAGTCCAACCAGCTGTGTAGTGAAGGCTTTCGTGGAAGCGACGCCGATCTCGGTGCCCGCCCGCGTCAGGTAGTGCGATTCGGCCTGTCGCACAATGGCGCTGCCTGCGACATTGCATATCGCGAGCGTGTGCCGATGACCTAGGGATTGAGCGTGCTTGAGTGCCGCAAGCGTATCAGCCGTCTCGCCGGACTGCGAGACTACGACCACGAGCGCGTTAGGATTCGGTACGCTATCCCGGTAGCGATATTCGCTAGCGAATTCCACGTCGGTCGGCAGTCTGGCAATGGACTCGAACCAGTACTTCGCTGTCAGCGCGGAATGGTAGCTCGTTCCGCAAGCCAGCAGGCGTAGTGCGTCGATCTGGTCGAATGTGCTCTGCGCCATTGGCCCAAACAGCTCGGGACCAATCGCAACGAGCTGTTCCGTTCGATCCGCGATAACGGCCGGCTGCTCAAAAATCTCCTTTTGCATGTAGTGCCGGTAGGGGCCGAGTTCAACACTTCCGGTCCCCGTATCGAGCGCAAGCGCCGCACGCGTGACGACGACACCTCGCCGGTCGAACATCGTTATGCCGGCACGCGACAATGCCACCATATCGCCTTCCTCGAGATAGATGAAGCGACTCGCGCTGCCAGCCAGCGCCATTGCGTCGGATGCCAGGTAATTACCGGCCATCCCCAATCCCACTACAAGCGGTGAGCCACTGCGAGCCCCGATCACCTGGTCCGGCTCGTGAGACGAGAGCACTGCAATTGCATAGGCGCCCTGCAACTCGGCCACCGTGAGGCGGACGGCCTCGAGCAAACTGGTTTTTTGTCCGCGGTGATAGTGATAGTGGACAAGATGTGCAATGGCTTCAGTATCGGTCTGCGATTCGAAGACATAGTCGCGCTCGCACAATGACTTGCGTAGCGCTTCGAAATTCTCAATGATGCCGTTGTGGACAAGGGCGATTTCGCCACACGAGAAAATGGGGTGGGCATTGCAGGTGGCCGGCGGGCCGTGGGTTGCCCACCTCGTGTGGGCAATGCCCAAAGTACCGCGCAAGCCTTCCTCGGCCACCTGTTCCCCAAGCTTGGCCACGCGGGCCACGCTGCGCAGGCGCTGCAGTTTCCCTTCCTTGAGCACAGCGATACCGCATGAATCGTAGCCACGGTACTCGAGACGCCGCAGACCTTCGAGCAAGGCAGTCGTGACGTCATGTTGCGCAATTGCGCCGACTATTCCGCACATGGCATTGCTCCTCAAAATCCGATTGTTTAGCGCGGTGTGAAAAAAATCCAAAATGGATAATCCAGATCGACCATCGGGTTTCTAGCGGGAGTGGGGATCGCTCCTAATGCCGGTATCACTAGCGATTTAAGACGATTTTCATGGTTATGATGGGTGTGGCGATGCGTTGGCATTCCACGCTGCATGTGACTTCCAAGTGCCGTTCGCCGAGTCTGTCTCTGGCATCGATACTTCCATCCGGCAGACGAGGAGAAGCGAGAACTATTACAGATGTTAGGACGGCGACATACGAAAGTCAAAACAACGCGCTTTCAGTGGAGAACGATCGAGCAGCGGGTCTTCTGGAAAACTCGCCGAGGGGGCAAAACGTGAAGAAGAAATGTGGTCTTTCTCTATCAAAATGCTAAATGAAAAATTAATATAGTGGCGTGTTCGGCCACTTTGACCACCACTGCACAGGCTGTGGCTAGCTCAGGGCGCAGGCCGCGGTTAGAGGCTTGTCTGCATAAGCATGTTGCATCAGTTAACCCACTTAAAATGAACCGACCTCCCAGACCTAGTGGCCACGCTCCGATCCAGCGGCGGCGGGAGGGTGAGCCTCACACCCACGGTCGGCCTCGCCGGTTGAACACCGGGGAACATAACAAGGGCAGTGTTAGTCGGTTCAGCAGGCACATCGCAATGACGCGATGAAGACCGACGTCCAAGCCCCGCTATAGTGGGAAGATAATTTGTTTATACAAATGAACGGGTTCATGCATGTGCCTTACGCGCAGAAGCTGACGTCGACGGTTGTAGGTCCTGCCTGGTATGCCCTGACCGGCGATCGTGCTGAGGCGTCCGGCGTCCCATATCTGCGTGGTGCCATGTGTACCTTGCCATGCCCGGTCGCTTCTCCAGATAAAACGGCTCTCGGGATACTGAGTCATACACCCAGCTTCACGCACGGCACCGCCCTCATAGATCTGTCATAGCCGGCAAATGCGTCAGCCTGCAGCGTCCCTTTGAAGCCCTTCAAATGCGCCAGTGGGTGCTCGCCGGAACGACTGGGACTGTATGCGAACCAGGCCGCTGGCGCGTCGCGTGAACCGGCGAGCCGGTGGTCGCGCACGTAGGTCCAGATCCGACCAGTCTTGGTCTTGCCGTTGCCGGGTTCGAACACCGGCACGGGTGTGTCATCGGTGTGGATCTTGTCGACTTGCCTGCCGGCAAGGGGCGGGCCCTGGACCTCAAGCGTCGCTTCATTGATCCGCGTTGCTGCGCACCATCTGGGACGATCCTGTGCGTCCATAAGACGAGCCACTGCGGGACGGAGTCGGCGGCAAGCTGTACTTTTTCCAGCGATGGCGCGGTGCGCGACGCCGAAACGGGATATTTCAAGATCGTGCAGCGCCAGACAGCGGCAAGATCACGTGGCCAGCTGTTCCGGCCTGCCGCCAGATATCGGCAATCGAGCAGCGCGATCCTCCRATATCGCGTAGTAGTACATCCATGCCCTCCCCAGACCAGTAGGCTTCAAGCGATATCTGCTTGGGCGTCCTCAAAAAGTCCGGATAGACACGATCCTAGGGAAGTCACTAATTGGGTTGCCCTCCTGACCATTGCAATCTCATCGCCATTGGTCCGCACAACAGACAAAGAAGCCACACTCAGGCCTGCGTGATCGAATTGCCTATCTTTGAGCCCAATATGGGCGTTGTTGCATAAATCCGGCTGTGCTAGCTGACGTTTACGCGCAACAGCCAAGTTGGCACGTCTGTTAACTTTTCGGGGACTTGCGTAGATTCTCGACTTTTTGCCGAGAAGATGCGCAAGGACGAACACAAGCGAAGCGAGCCGAAAGGTGTCTATCGTGTCAGGAACTGGGCGAGCTACAACGCTGGCTTGATTGCGAGAGGCGACGTGACGATGTGGATTGACGAAAGCGTACTGGGCACGGCGCCCGAGGACACATCGCCCAGGCGGGGGCGGCCGCACGTCTGCTCGGACGCAGCGAATCAGATGCTGCTTGGACTCAAGCAAGTCTTCCATCTGCCTCTGCGGGCTCTCCAGGGCTTCGCGTGTAGCCTGCGCAAGCTCGCATTCCTCGAGTTGCCGGTACCCAATTACACGACGTTGAGCCGCCGAGCGCAGGAGCTCGCGGTGAAGTTGCCCGCCATGTACAAGGGGAATGGAAGAAGAGCTGCGACTACCACCGTCGCTCGCTGGTCGAGAACCTGATATACGGGCTCAAGACGCTCACGGGCAATCGCCTTTGGGCGCGTGCATCGGCTCGCAAGCAACAGAAGTGGCGATCCGCGCAGGCGTGCTTAACCGCATGGCGGCTCTTGCACGCCCGAAGTCCGTCCGCATCGTCTGAATTTCGGATCACAGGATCCTCTGTGTTTTTAAGTCCGATTTATGCAACAACGCCTCCAATATGTGGAAACATGCAACGGTGTCGATTCTGGCTTTGCTCGCGATCTCAATCGGGAGGGTTAAGGCCGCGGCAGAATCACCTAAGTTGATCGAAAACTCTCTCGGGATGAAGTTCATCTTGGTCCCGTCTGGGGAATTCATGATTGGGTAGTAACGAGTCGTCAGAAGAACTTGCCAAGGCAGTTCCGCAATATGAGTGTGACCGTTTACTGGGAATTGGCTACAAAGCACCGGTGCGCAAGGTTCGCATCACTCGGCAGTTTTACTTGGGGCAACACGAAGTCAGTTTCTTCGAGGAAATTAGACGCGCAAATTTTGTGAAATCTGGGGGAATCGCAAACGCGTCTCGTTAACGATGGGGGGATACGGTGCGCCTTCGGTTTCTTCGAAGAAACTAAGAGCGAGATATATGACAAACGCCAACTGGCGGTGGCGGGAATGTTGCGCCGCTCGCTTTAGGACTTGCTGAACTGCAGACACGAAGGGACGCAACGTCATTGACACCTTCCGAGTCTCCTGGTCAGTGATACCCGCGAGGTGCGTACAAGCTTCAGGCGGAAGCGCGATGCTCACAAGAGTGAACGCAGTTATCAAAATCCAGAAACAGCACCTGGTCCGCCTGTGCCGCCGTCTTCCGAGATCTTCCCATAGTTAACGCTCCAAAAGCACTCGTGCGAACTCCGCTCACTTAATCTCGCTTAATCGGGCTGACTCGTGCGTCGTTCGGTGAGCTAAATCATGACGGAATGCTGGTCCGTCATCGACGCATCCAATGCGCGGTACGAGAGTGTGCAATCGGCAGTTAAACATGCGGTGAAAGTCGAGGAGGGCGGTTTTAACGCTGCAGCAGACACGGCTTCGACGACTAGATAGCAGCGCGCAAGGGTAGTCATCTCGGACGCCGCACGTACTTCGCGACGGTGCTGTTTGCACGGGGAGACTGTGAAGCCTAGAGCGGACAGAGTCATAAGGTATCATTCGCTTCCGCTTGACATTCGGGGCTTACCGCCCAGAGTCATGCAAGCCCGGTTCGCGTCACTCGGGGGTATCGAGCCAAGGTGTTTTCCGATTAATCCTTGGAGGTACTTGTGATTCTGGAGTGGTTTTTTACAGGCGATCTAATCAACTTTCTCCTGTGCCACTACACTAGGTGGTCTAAGCTGCCACCGGGGTCGTTGACGGCTCGGACCAGGCTCGACGTGTGACGCTTCCATATCATGCGTGATTTTCAATTGGTTGGCGCCAGAAGTGGCGCCCGCCGTTCTGCATTCCTGCGAATTACCAGAAAGACTCTTGATGTTCGGATTTCTCCGCAGCTACTTCTTCAACGATCTTGCGATCGATCTCGGTACTGCCAACACTCTCATCTACATGCGCGATAAGGGAATCGTCCTGGATGAACCCTCCGTGGTTGCGATCCGCCGGCAGGGTGCTCTCAATCCTCGGAAAACCATCCAGGCGGTCGGCCAGGAAGCCAAACAGATGCTGGGCAAGGTACCGGGAAACACTGAGGCCATCCGTCCGTTGAAAGACGGCGTGATCGCGACTTTACGGTCAGGAGCAGATGCTCAAGCAGTTCATCAAGATGGTGCACGACACCAAACTGCTTCGGCCGTCGCCGCGAATCATCATCTGCGTGCCCTGCGGCTCGACCCAGGTCGAGCGCCATGCAATCCGCGAATCCGCACTGGCCGCCGACGCCAGCCAGGTCTACCTGGTCGAAGAACCAATGGCGGCCGCGCTAGGCGCGGGCCTACCGGTGTCAGAGCCGTCCGGCTCGATGGTGGTGGATGTCGGTGGGGGTACGACCGAGGTCAGTATGGATGGTCTATAAGGGCTCCGTACGCGTGGGCGGCGACAGGTTCAATGAAGCCATCGTCAACTACATTCGGCGCAATTACGGCATGCTGATTGGCGAGCGGACCGCCGAGGCCATCGAGAAGGCAATCGGATCGGCCTTCCCAGGCTCCGAAGTCCGCGAAATGGAGGTCAAGGGCCGCAATCTGTCCGAAGGTATCCCGCGCGCATTCACGGTGTCGTCCAACGAAATCCTCGAAGCGCTGACCGATCCGCTTAATCAAATCGTGTCGGCAGTTAAGATCGCGCTCGAACAGATCCCGCCGGAACTCGTTGCCGACATTGCCGAGCGCGGCATGATGCTGACCGGCGGGCGGGGCGTTGCTGCGTGAACTGGATCGCCTCCTGGCAGAGGAAACCGGCCTACCTGTGCTGGTGACCGAAGACCCATTGAGCTGCGTAGTGCGGGGCGCCGGCATGGCGCTCAAACGCAAGGACAAGCTCGGCAGCTTCTTCTCTTACGAGTAACGACTAAGCCGTGAAGCGGTGAATACGTGGCGCTTGATGACGACGCGTAGTCGTATCGGTCCGAAGTTTGACGCAGCGATTTAGTCTAATTCATGGTCCGACTTTACACGACCGCGCCGTCAAATTGAAAATGCTTTGGTAAGCACTCTTTCTTGCGGTCCGAGCCCAGATACGCGGGACATAAATTGTTTCCATGTTTTAATCTAGATTTAAATCAATAAACCACAGTATGGAATTGAAGTCTATTTACCCTTTGTATCGCCTTCCCTCCAGGGGGTTGGTTCTCTTTACCGCTCTCGCGATGGCCCTGGCGGGTTGTGATGGAGGTGGTAACTCTGAAGAGTCCACCGCGGTGATTGGTAATTCAACCACAAAATATCAGCCTGAGAATGCAAATCCAAGCGCAGGTGCGTCCGCCAAATCAGGATTTGATATCCTTGCTAGTCTTGATGCCTTGAAAATTACAACTGGCCCCTTTGCTGGAGCCTATCAAGTTGGCTCTGGAAGTAATTGGCTGAACTGGTATTTTGCAAATATTGGCTTGTTCGGATTCATAAAGGACCGCCAGAATGAGGTGCGGGCTTACATGGATCTGTATATCAAGAATGTCAGTCGCGTGAACTACACAATAAACGACATTAAATTTAACGGGGATTTAAATTCTCCAATACAGTGCCCAGCCGATTCTAACGATTCTTATGCTTCAACATTCTTGTCCCTGGCGGCAGAATATATGAGGGTGACTGGCGACGTCACATGGTTTCGGAACAACTTGTCCATCCTCAAAGCCATCGCCTACGCAAATCTGGCAGTCCCGCAAAAGCCGGGTGGTCTGATTTCTGTTTACCGACAAGACTACACACCACCAACCAATACGACACATTGTCCGAGCTTTACTCCATCAAATATTGCTTACACGGAGGACAATACGGAAAATTACCGAGGACTAGTCGATTTTTCGAATGCGCTTAAGGTRCTGGGTGATTCGGACTCGATCTATTACAGCCAGGTAGCAAATTCGGTTGCGGTTGGAATTCAGGGGAGATCCAATGGTTCGGCATTTTTTGCCGCGGATTCCGATAGTACTATTAATCCGAATTTCTATCCTGGAACGGTCACGCAAGTATTTCCGCAGCTCAATGAAATTCCCTTATCGTCCGATACTGTTGCGACGCAAAGCCGGTATGATACTGGGTATGCCTATCTGAATGCGCACGCGCCAACCTGGTCCACACAGATCGACCCAAGCGCAAGCTATCCATGGATGCTTTTGGGCTACGTCGCGGCGAAACGAGGGGATACGGCGCGCGCGCAGCAGCAGATGGCATTGCTGCGAGAAAATAGTGGAAAGGCGATCATCAATGAAATCGGCTTTTATAAGCGTATTCTTAATGCAGGCGTTAGCGAGATAAGCTAGCGAACTGGGTGGCACCGTCAACTAGGAACATCGCAGGCGAAGCAAGGCATTGATGTCACTCTGCTCATTAAGCGGCGGATGGATTTTGGGTGAGCTCCGTTAGGCAGGTTTGCCCGGCAATGGGGCTTACTTTCATGGCACTGTTCTGTGGTTTTCGAGAGCTCAGGCGCCAGCGCGGGATGGACGCGCCCGTTCGAAGATTGCCATCCATTCGTCATAGCATTGGGCGATGCGGGAAACGGCGTCCTACTCGTCATCTTCTTTGATTCGTAGTCGGCGATCGCGTCCCAGAAGGAGGCGCCCGACCGGGAAGCCAATCAGCAGCTTTTGCTGATCGTAGAAGGTGCTGCGTGGGAGGCCGGCCACCTCAAGCAGATCCGCGAGTGGTGGCGCACGAGGACTTGGCCCTCCCTGCCAAAGACGACCAACTCGACGCCGGCATGCCGGGCAAGCACTACGCCAAGGGCGATTCTATTCACCAACTCGCTGTGGGGCGAGAGAACGTACTCCGCGACCTCTCGCGTCACGGCCCAACCTTCCCCGTGCGGCGCGACGTGAACATTGGCTTTACCACTCATGGGTGTCTCCCGAAGGTTTGCTCTCCCAGTGTTGGCCGGCCTTCCGGTGTTGAGGATCAGAGATCGTGCGACCGGTGCTCACCATATGCGAGACCAATCACACGGTCCAACCGCTCTGATTTCTATCCGGATTTCGTCCGCAAGTACGCTTTTCGACCGTTGCTGGAAGGCAACAGCAGGGCGAATGATGTTCCGTATTCTTGAGACTACATCGAACTTGCGAATAAAAGCAGCGGGCGAAACGCCCCACAGGTGCCCTGTTTCGCACTGAAAAGCTATGCTCGCATGAATGATGAGCGCGAGTCGCACGAATGACGATCTTCAACATCCATGGCGAGCATCCCCCTGACGAGAAAAATGCAATTAATCGCCAGAAATCTTACCTCAACCTTAAACTGGTGTTTGGCAACACGGGCCACCTGCCAGCGGAGCGCCCGTTGTCGGACGAGCAGTTGCGGGGCAAGGTCACACTGGTCTACTTCTGGACATACTCCTGCATCAACTGCATTCGCACCCTGCCGTACCTGCGCGCATGGGCTGACAAGTACAAGGACCAGGGCCTGACGGTGATCGGCGTGCACACACCCGAGTTCGCCTTCGAGAAGAGGCCCGAAAACGTCCGCCGCGCGATTCCCGATTTCCGCATCGGTTTTCCCGTGGCCGTCGACAGCGATTACGACAAGGAGGGAAGGCCGATCATTGATCCGCAGAACAGCAAGAAGGCACCGGATCAAGGCGCTGCTACGTCGTTCTGGTGCGCAACGAATCCCAGACTCGACGGCATGGGCGGCGTTTACTGCGCCGACTGCGACATTGCCCGTGCACTCCCTCCCGACGATTCGAGGGAGCTGCATGGCGTACGTACCCGAGCGACAGACCCCATCGCCGCCGGACGGCTCTGGCAGCTCAGCGAACAGCTGACAGGCGCAAGCATCGACTGAAGGAGCCGGCGGCCTGGAACTTGCCCCCACCGCCACTGCCGCCGGATTTTTGTATGCCTTTGTATCTGGCAGCAAGCGGGATACTTGCCCAGACAGAAGGGCTTTTTCGCGCTACGTGGGGGATACATCGGTCTTCTTTAATCCATAGCGTGGCCCGGCGCCAGACAAGTGCGAAGTAACCGGGACGCGCAATCGAATCCCTCTCAGTCCAAGGAGATCCATCATGATCCGTATCGAAAATGTGCTTTACACCGGAAAGGTCCACGTTACTGGCGGCCGCGATGGCCAGGCGCACAGTGACGACGACCGTCTGAACCTTAAGCTGTCGCCCCCTGGCAGCAACGGTCACGGCACGAATCCGGAGCAGTTGTTTGCCGCAGGCTGGTCCGCCTGCTTTATCGGCGCGATGGGCCGTGCCGCCAGTCAGATGAAGACTAAGCTGCCGGCGGACTTGGCACTCGATACCGAAGTGGACCTGGGCACAACCGGCGATGCGTACTTCCTGCAGGCCCGCCTGAATGTCAGCCTGCCAGGCGTGGACCGTGAGGTGGCGCGAGCCGTAGTGGAGGCAGCGCACCAGCTCTGCCCGTATTCGAAAGCGACGCGCGGCAACATCCACGTCGAGCTGAATCTGGTTTGACGTGCATCGCGGCCTGCCTGCATCGCTTGGCAGGCCATCGCTTCCAATCTTTCACGTACTCGAACCATGCGCACGTATCTACGCGCCGCCCTGGTGGCCTTGGTCATCGGCGCGGTTTACTTCATTGGGACTGGCGCGCGCACCTTCAGTGCGCCGCCGGCTAACGGCAGTGCCGCGCCCGAGTTCACTGGCATCAGCCAATGGCTGAACTCGCCGCCACTGTCTATGCAGGCCTTGCGCGGCAAGGTAGTGCTGGTGGACTTCTGGACGTACTCCTGCGTGAACTGCATCAACACGCTGCCCTACGTCAAGCAGTGGTACGAGAAGTACAAGGACCGGGGCCTGGTCGTTGTGGGCGTACACACGCCCGAATACGCCTTCGAGAAGTCGACGGCCAACGTGCAGGCCGCACT
Organism: Cupriavidus sp. 05N39; assembly: GCF_056397325.1. Lineage (NCBI taxonomy): Bacteria > Pseudomonadati > Pseudomonadota > Betaproteobacteria > Burkholderiales > Burkholderiaceae > Cupriavidus > Cupriavidus sp. 05N39. The sequence goes on along the minus strand of NZ_JBFTNE010000008.1, from coordinate 122,974 downwards.
CGGGCGCCTCGACGTCCGCTATCCGGTAGCGCAGGACAACGGGTACGGCACGTGGTCGGCATTCCGCAATGAGTACTGGCCCGCCCTGTACCTGATCGACGCCGACGGCCGCATCGTCTACCAGCACTTCGGCGAAGGCAGCTATGCCGAGACGGAGGCTGTCATCCAGAAACTCCTGGCGGAGCGCAAGCCGTCGCAGCCGGCCTGATGCGAGCAAATCAGGGAGCCCAGTTCACGGGGTCCCAACATCGCTCCGGCCGCTTCGAGGCGGGCGGCAGTTCGGCCATTTAACGGTTATGTCGGGCAGTAAGAGTGGCCGCTTCTTTGACGCAAGCCCACCGACGTGACAGAAGCGCAGTAGCCGACGATGAAGTTGCCTTCAGTGCCGTGTAGGATCAGTCCGAATGTTCGTGTACGGCCGCTGACTAAGACGGCTCGGGCGCACGTYGCCCCGGGTTGCTCAACCACCGGCGGCTCGCAGTAGTGGCTCGGCGTGGGTCCGCTTTGTATTCCAATGTGTCCGCCGCCGCCGCGAGGACAAAAGGTTACAGAAATCCCCCCCGACCGATGCATCGCCAATACACGCCTCCGCTGAAATGGGGTTTCTGGCTTCGAAGACAAGGCGTGCAGCTCGCGAAGGTCCAGGCGCTTGTGCGCTACTGGGAGACGGGCTACGACTGGCGCGACTGCAGTGAGAATCCGGCATGAGCTGGATACCAGCGACATCGAGCTCTCACCGTATTACCTCGCCAGCGAAATCCGGGCAATTTATGCCGGCATGATGATCGCAGTGCCGCCCGAGGTGGCAGGCCTATGACCTGCTCACCCCAGCTCAGCTCGGTCGCGAGTTGATCAAGATGGCGACGCACGTTGATCCCCGCGCGATGCGCAAACATGGGTCGACAGCCACGCGCTTGGCTTGGTTGGCTCGGTTTTCATCGCGGTGGCGCCGTTTGTCGCCGAATGGGTGAATCAGCGTATCGCGCGGTCGAGTCAGCAGACCAGCACGGCGGCGCATAGACGTGGCGGTTGGCGGTGCGCCAACCCAGGTTCGTTCAGGCCGGTGGGGAGCCCGCCTTGAGCAATGCCTTTAACGGGGTGTGCAGCTCGGAGGTGTCCTGATGCTGATGCACCGCCACGGCATGCTGGGCTCGACTTCGAGTCGTTCGTTTCCACCGTTGACGCTGAGCGCCACGGTGCCGTTGAGGGGCCGCGCTTCCGAGATCGCAACCGAGAGTTGGTAAGACCAATCCCGGCCATGAAGCGCCATGCGCCCACGTCATAGCTCGGACGTTCGGACGTCGGGTCCGCTCAGCAAACGGCCATTCGATTCGTCGCGACGAACATTGCTTCATCGGCCAATCCAGACGGCCAGGCTGTCCATCGATTTGCGCAAACGACTGCTTGCTCGAGCAGATCCAGGGGCATTCGGCCTCAGCGGTTTTCCGGATTGTCAATCAACAATGCCACGCGACTCGCGTTCTATATCGTCCGCGACAGAGGCGCGCGCAAATCGCATTTGATATTCGCTCGGCGAGAGACCGGTCTTGCGCTTGAACAGTTGTCGAAATGTGCTGAGGTCTCCATAGCCGACGCGCTGGCTGACAACATCGAGGCCGATAGGTCTTGACTCCAGCAATTGTTTGGCCACTTCGATGCGCAGGTTCTGCAGATACGCTAATGGCGCAAGGTCTACTGCCTGCTTGAAACGTCGGTTAAGCGTCCGCTCGCTGACAGCGAGCCACGCGGCGAGTTCACTCAGTCGAAACCCCTGATGAAGTGTCGCCTCCATGCGCTGTTGAGCTTGCGCGACGAGCGGATCGGCATGTCCGTGGTCGTCGAGAAGCTTGGCGTAAGAAGCCTGAGAAGTCCGGTTCATGTCGATCAATAGCGACTTGGCGGTCGTCGCGGCAAGTTTCTCACCGGCGAATATTTCGACCAACCGCACGGCGAGGTTGAGATAAGACGTCACTGAACCGCCCGAGATAATGCCATCTTGCCCGGTCAGAACTTCCCGGGCTCGAACTTCGACACGCGGATAGCGTCGGGCAAAGTCAGGCGCTTTGGCCCAGTGTGTCGTGGCGACCCGGCCGTCGAGTAAGCCCGCCTCAGCAAGCAGATAGTTGCCCGTGCAGTATGCGGCCAGCACGGCTCCCGCCTCGCGTTGGCGCCGTAGCGCCGAAGACAGCGCGTTCAACTGCTCCCGGCGGCCGATGAACTCATCCATGTTGGAAAAAAACGGGGCCGTAATCAGAACGGCGTCTGCACGCTTGCGTGGATCGATTTTGCCGTCCACCGCAATGCTCTGGCCCGAAGCAGCCCTGACCGGTTGCCCGTCAAGCGATTCCACGCGCCACGCGAACATGGGTAAAGGGTTGGGCCTACGTGTGCCTTCCCGTGCGCTCAGGTGATTGGCAGCGTTGAGGACGTCGATGGGCCCCGCGACGCCGGATGCCAGAATTCCGTCATAGACCCAGATCCGGATCGTGATCATTTGCGTATGTGTCTGATATTCCTCGAATGATGGCAATACTGCCACTTCCAGATTCTCCCGTAAAGCGCGATGATCGCCAAACCGAAACACATGACGAAGGACTGCGACCATGCCAATGATCGACGCGCTGTGGCCGGACGATGCCTTGACGCCTGAAGCGGAAGCACGTTTGGTTAGAGAACTGACTGACATCCTGATCAAAGCGGAAGGCTATGACCCGGGCAATCCGATTGCGCAGGGAGTCACCGTGCTTCATCTCCATAGACCGGCCGCGGTATTCGTCGGCGGGGAACGCTCGAAGGCACCGCGCTACCGGATCATTCCTTCGGCGCCTGAGGGGCAATACACTGTCGAGTCACGTAGAGCGTTGGTTAAGGCAGTCACAGAAGCGGTAGCCCGCGCCGAGAACCGACCGTTCGAAGAGGTCGCACCGCGCGTCTGGGTTTTCCCGACGGAGATTCCGGACGGTACCTGGGGCAGTCGTGGCGCCATTTACACGCTGCCTGACATTCATGCACTTCTGGCCGGTGAATCCGAACGGAGTGTCGGCGTGGAGCGACTCGCGCGGCGAAGGCGCGAGAAGGCACGAATCGCGCTAGGAGCCGCTGTTGATGCCGCCAGCGCTGGAATTGCCAGGTCTTAGCAGCGTTCCTCGTGATTTGTTCGGCGGGACGGAAGAGGATGCCCGTGTTCGCTGACAACGTTCATACAATCGATTGAGTACCGAACATGAAATTCAACGATACAGCGCCAGTCTTGGCTCCTGTCGGCGGCCCGCCGTTCTGGCTGGCCAGGTTAGCCGAAAATGCGACGCTTGAGGCGACCGTCCTGAAGCGTCCGGTCGAAGGGCGGGCTGACATCCTGTCGGTGATCAAGCACGCAGTCTCGCTCTACGAGTTCCAGCATCACAGCTACAAGGGCGAGACAGGCAACGGACGATACATGGAGTCCTACCGCTCGCAGATTCAGGGCATGCCAATCGAGACTCTACTCGTGGAGCACCTGAACGAACAGGGTGAGGCTGACTCCGTGGTGATCAACCATCGTCCGCTGAATGCCGCGATGCTGTTTTTCGAAACTGATTTGGGAGCGGGTCGACGAGCGGTTCCGTGACCTCTATCTGACCGGACCGGAAGCCGACGCCGTGAATGCGGCCCCGGGTTCGAGTTGATCGTTTCGGCGCGGAATTTATCAATTCTTCCGGAGTATTGACCACTTTTGAATGACTGTTCTCCCTCGATTCGATGTCCCATCGGGCCAGTAGCGCGCCGGACCACTACGGGCGTGCAGGCCCAGAGCGACGACCAGGCTTCAGGGCGAGCATCGACGTCCACGACTCGATCAACGCCAATGTACTGCGAGGGCGGTTGCACATCCTGATCGTCGACTGGCCTGGCGGCGCGCGGTTGAGACAAGAGCGGGTTCACCATGTGCGCCGACACGGTTCTCCTTGCATCGCAATGTATCTGCTGCGCGCTCTGATACGTGCACTCACAGAAACCATTTTTCCCAGACATATCCCGGATTCGCCGGCGCGCTCAAATACGTCCATACGGTGGTGAGTCCGCACAGCAATGTAGATACCTCGATCATGCTCGCTCAAACGGATGAATCGCTGGCAGTCTGGAATTTGTCCATCAATGTACTGCATATGCAGCATGAGCCGAGCATGACGTTAGACATTCAGCACAAAGCAGGTAATGACGTGAGCAGCGAGATCGCGCAGAACTGCCTGCTGACGCATACGCGGCAGATTTCGCGGGTCTTGACAGCGATTTACGACGACGCGCTACGGCTGTTCGGCATCAACGCCCCTCAGTTCAGCCTGCTCGTGCTTATCGCGGAGCATGAACCACTCAGCCGTTCGGATCTCGGTCGCAAGAACCATCATGACCGGTCGACGCTTACAAGGATTTTGCAACCCCTGATCTCGCAGGGGTGGGTCGCCGAAGGCTTCCCCGGAGGCGATGGCCGCAGTCGCCCCCTTTCGCTCACGGAACAAGGCAGAGCATTGCTTAGCAGCGCTGCGTCCGCATGGTCGACTGCGCAGACAAAAGCGAGAGCCCTGCTGGGAGAGGCTGGGGCCGACGCGCTAATGGGCATCGCGGGCGAGTTGCCGCGCCGCACGATTTGATTTTTCTATTCTCAAAGTTGCATATGCAACACCACCAGGGGCGCCTGTGTGCCCGTCTTTATCAGTCAAGGAGTTTGCAATGAAAGTCGTCAAAGCCGCCGCAGTCCAGATCAGCCCTGTCCTCTACAGCCGTGAGGCAACCGTCGAGAAAGTCGTGCAGAAGATCCACGAGCTTGGTGAGAAGGGGGTGCAGTTCGCCACCTTCCCGGAAACCGTGGTGCCTTACTACCCGTATTTTTCCGCGGTCCAGACGGGCATTCAGCTTCTGTCCGGAAATGAGCAGTTGAGGCTGCTTGAGCAGTCCGTGACGGTGCCGTCCCCCGCCACCGACGCAATCGGCGAGGCAGCTCGCAAGGCGCGCATGGTGGTGTCCATCGGCGTGAATGAGCGTGACGGCGGCACCATTTACAACACGCAACTGCTCTTCGACGCAGACGGCACCTTAATCCAGCGCCGCCGCAAGATCACGCCCACGCATTTCGAACGCATGATCTGGGGCCAGGGCGACGGGTCGGGCCTGCGCGCCGTCGACAGCAAGGTCGGCCGCATTGGCCAACTCGCATGTTTTGAGCACAACAACCCGCTCGCGCGCTACGCGATGATTGCCGACGGCGAGCAGATCCATTCGGCCATGTATCCGGGGTCTGCCTTCGGCGAAGGGTTTGCCCAAAGGATGGAAATCAATATCCGCCAGCATGCGCTGGAGTCCGGCTGCTTCGTCGTGAACGCAACGGCCTGGCTGGACGCCGACCAGCAGGCGCGGATCATGAAGGACACGGGCTGCGCGATCGGTCCGATCTCGGGCGGTTGCTTGACCACCATCGTGACACCGGAGGGCATGCTGCTGGGCGAACCTATCCGCTCGGGTGAGGGCGAGGTCATCGCCGATCTTGATTTCTCGTTGATCGACCGACGCAAGGCCTTGATGGACTCGGCCGGCCACTACAACCGGCCAGAGCTGCTCAGTCTCCTGATCGACCGTACGCCCACCGCGCACGTTCACGAACGCGCTGGGCATGCCGTGCCGAGCGCGGAGCAAGGCCCGGAGGATCCGCGCGCCACAGTTGCTTGAGCCCGTTCAGCTAGCCCTATACATCATGGAGATTTCTTTGAACTCGATTGTCAGGATTGGCACTGCGGCCGCTGCATTTGCTGCTCTCATGGTGGCCGCCTCCCCAGGTTACGCAGGGGCGACCTCCAAAGCTCACACGGATGCGGCGGCCGTTCAGAAGACCACCGCCGCAAAGGTTGCCGACGTGTCAGATGCGGCGCTGGTGAAGTCGTTGCCGGGATTCAGGAACGGCTACGCCGAGGTAAACGGTGTACGGCTGCACTACGTCGTCGGCGGCAAGGGCGCGCCGCTCGTGTTGCTGCCGGGCTGGCCTGAGACCTGGTGGACCTTCCACAAGATCATGCCGACGCTCGCCGAGCATCATACCGTCATCGCCGTGGACTTGCGCGGCATGGGCGCATCGTCGAAGCCCGCCGAAGGCTACGACAAGAAGACCATGGCACGGGACATTCACGAGCTGGTGAAATCGCTGGGCTATGACAAGGCCAGTGTCGCAGGTCATGACATTGGCTCTGCGGTGGCCTTCGCGTATGCGGCGAACTATCCCCAGGCCATCGACAAGCTGGTGATGCTGGAGCTGCCGCACCCGGACGAGAGCCTGTTGTCGTTCCAGCTTCTACCCGCGCACAACACCTTCGGCGACAAGCTCGACTTCGCCCATCCGTATCTCTGGTGGTTTGCCTTCAACCAGGTCAAAGGGCTGCCGGAGAAGCTGCTCGCCGGTCGTATCCGGGTCGAGCAGGATTGGCTCTTCAAGTACTTCCTGGTGGACGAGGGTGCGATCGACGCGCGGGACCGAGCCGTGTATGAGCGCGCGTACAACAGTGCCGACGCCATTCGTGCAAGCAACGCGTGGTATCAGGCCTTCACGCAGGACGTGGTAGACAACAAAGGTTACGGCAAGCTCGAGATGCCGGTTCTGGCGATGGGTGGCCCGGCCTACCGATGGATGAAGAAGGTCATTGGACAGAAGGTGTCGAACCTGACTACTGTGAATCTGGAGGGCACGGGCCACTTCGTTCAGGAAGAGCGCCCCGAACTCGTCGCCAGGACGATGGTGGACTTCCTGCAGACCATCGGACCGGCGACCTGAGAGACCCCAACACGTAGTGCTCCGCCAGTGACGGCATGATCTTGTGGAAGGTCCACCACGTCTCCGGCCAGCCTGGCAGCAATACCAGCGGCTCGCCCTTGCCGCCTATGACGTAGTGCAGCCGGACGCCGTTGACGTCGGCATAGGCGTTGCGGAATCCGGGCAGCGACTTCACGAGCGTTGTGTCGGACACATCGGTGTGCGAGGCAATTCATTGCCGGGCGTTTTCTGTGCCGGCATGTGCATTGGCTGCCAGCGCAGTGCCGGGCAGGGCGAGGATCAGGCCGGTGGCGAGGGCCGCCCCAGCCGCAATGCGGGTAACGATGGTCTTCAAGATGCGTCCCCTGATACTCATGCGGCGGCGCGCGGTTTGCTCAGCACGGCTGCGGCTTCTACGATGGTCATGGCAAATCTCCTTCTAATTGGATGCGGCATCGTGCGCCGCGATGGTGTTGCGTATGCAACATGAACTGCAAAAAAAAGACGGCGCGATCAGGCGCCTCGTTTCGGCAACTCCTTGGCGATGCCCATGATGGCGCCGGCGCCTTGTTCGCCGACCAGCGCTCTGGCCTGGGCCTGCGCCGTCGACCACGCAGGGGCGGCCTTGCGCAGCAATGCCTTTCCCTGCGCGGTGACGGTCAGCGGCCGAGTGCGGCCATCCTTCTCCGGCGCGCCTTCGACGAGCCATCCCTGCGCCAGCAGCGGTTGCAGGTTCCGCGTCAGCGTCGAGCGCTCATGGTGGTTGCGCCGCCCGAGGTCGGCGCGGCTGATCGGGCCCAGCTCATGCACCATCACCAACAGCGTGAACTGCGGTGCATTGATGCCAATTGGCCGCAGCGCATCGTCATAGACGGCGGTCAGCACCCGGGAGATCTGCCGGGTGCGCGTCAGGAGGCAGTTACGGAGCATCTCGCTGCCCATCGTGTCGGCCATCTTTTTCCGTGCTGCCGGACTCATATCAGGCAATCCATCGCATCAACGCTTCACGTCCGGCACCGTGACCGGGACGACTTCGCTGGCGAGGATCTTGTGGCTTGGGTCGGCCAGCTCGAGCTTCAGCTTGTGCGGACCGGGTGCAAGGCCTACCACGATGACAGGGTCCTCGCTGGTATGGGCCCAGGTGGCGGGTCCATTATCGACTGTCACATGCAGGTGCCCGATACGCGGCGAGAGTTCGACGGCCGTCTTGCCGAAAACCGGCATGACGCGGAAATTCTCGGTCCGGAACTGCACGATCACCACCCCCCGGGCCAACGGCTCGGGCAGCGGCGAGTAGGGGATCAGCTTCGGCGGCGGCTCGGAATTGAGCGGAAGTATCGCAGGTGGCGTCTGCGCGAGAGCACTTGCGCAGAGTGCTACCCCAGCCGTGGCCAAGGAGAGTTGTTTGAGTAGAGATCGGGAGCCCATGGTTTTGTCCTTTTTGTCGCAGGCGGTTGCTCGACGCACGAATTCACCTGGATTCACGCGTAAGTACAGAATAGACACGCGATGAAGAAAGGGAGTGGTCTCGTTACAACGACAGCATGACTGCCTGCGAGACGAAGTTTGCGCAATGAAAGCCCCTGCCGCCAGTGGCCGCGTGTATGGGAATGTATTGGGAAGGAAAGCGGATACGTGGCCGTACAAAACTGCGCCCGGCCCGCCACAGGGCAGATACATGCCTGACCTTAAATGTTGCATATACAACGAGAGCGCTCTTGTATTTCTTAAGATCAACGAGGTGAAAGACATGATGAACCAATCCAAAAAGCGCCGACTGCTTGCCGCAGGCGCCGTTGGCGCCATCGGCGCCGTCGCAGTGGCACTGATGGCCGGTTGCGCGAGCATCGGGCATACGACGAAAGCGGAGCCCGAGATCGGGTATTTGCAGATCAATCCCGATATGAAGGTCAGGCGCCTGGTTGTGCACAACACCACGCCGAAGGGCACCGTGCTGTTCCTGCATGGATTCCCGGAGACGATCTACGCTTGGAAAGATATTTCTACGGAGTTGAGCAAGGACTACGAGATCCATGCCTTTGACTGGCCGGGTTACGGCGATTCGTCGCGGCCTTCCGCGGACAAGTTCTCCTATGCGCCGCGTGATTACGCCAAGGTGCTGAAAGACTACATCGAACAGGCTGGGATCGACAAACAGAATCTGGTGATCTATGCGACCGACATTGGCGCGTTGCCCGCCTTGCTCTCGGCCATCGACGATCCCGCGATTGCGAAGCGCATCATCGTTGGCGACTTCGCGCCGTTCAACCGACCGCAATATATGCAGGAGCGACTGCAAGGCCTGAAGGAGCCGAAGTCGGCGGAAGCGGTGCGGGCGGCGTTCAACAAGACGCGCGACGAGATTCTGCAGAATGCCTTCACGCGCGGCTTGCCCGCGGCGTCGCACTATGAGGTGCCACCGGAATTGAAGGCTGACATGGCGCGTGGCTGGCCAAACGGAACACTGACGACCGCCGATGCCTTCTATCACTACTATTCGCACTTCACCCGCGACGAGGACTATTTCGAAAAAAATCTGGCGAAGCTGAAGACGCCCGTCAAGGTGATTTGGGGAGAGCAGGACATCTATGTCCGGAAAGAGATGGGCGAGGAACTGGCGAAGCGCGCCAACCTAGATTTCGAAGTGCTGCCGAACATTGGCCACTATCCACACCTGCAAAGCAAGGAGACGACCATCGCGGAGGTGCGTAGCGCGTTCGATGGCAAGTAATGGCAAGTAAAGGTCGACCAGCCGCCGGGCGCGTTTGATCCGGCGGCTTTGCCAAGTCGTGCGTCGTCGATAAGCGCGGCAGTTCGTTCCGTTGCGCCCTCGTCGGGTGCGAAACGCACGTGACGCAGCCTCAGCGGGCGCGGACCCACGCGCAGGCCGATCGCTTTCACCGATCGCTTCCACCGTTCGCCGGTGCTGTCCAGACACGGGAATCGGATTTCCCGCGTGCAAGTCACTCTGCCAGATGCAGACTGGATAGCTGCTACGTCCTCTCATTGACGATTGACCCTGCCCATACTGGTGGCCGCTGTCCGCGCCAGGGACATGCCGTTTCCAATTGTGCGGCCAGACGGAACAGCGTGTCCTCCCGCCCGAAGCCAGACATAAAATGCGACCCGATTGGCAGACCTGTTTGGGGGGCGATGGAAAGCGGCACTGACATTGCTGGCGTTCCGGTCACGTTCGATAACGCGGTAAACGGTGACTGGCTAAAAACGTGCGCGATCCAGCCAAGCCCATCGACGGATGTTTCTACCCCGTTGTATTCACCAATCCGAGGCGGAAGTCCGGGTAGCGTCGGTGTCAGCAGAATGTCGTAGTCGCCGAAGAACCGCCCCAGCGCCCGTGTGACCGTATTCCTGACCTGCAATGCCGACAGGAGGTCTACGGCGCCAATCTCAATGCCGTATCGATAGAGCGCGAGCGTTGCAGGTTCGAGGTGTTTTTCATCCACCGTTCGTCCGGTGGATGCGGCAATGCCGTTGATCCGGAGCGCCGCGTTGGCAGCCCAGATTTGCGCATTGCATAGCACAAAGGCGTCCCAGCTCACACCCAAATCTGGCGCTACTTCATGGACATGATGACCCAGGGACTCAAGTGTCCTGGCCACCTTGCTCAAGGCATCAGCAACCCCCGTGTCGGTACGCGCGGCATTGAATGGATTCATCATGAACCCGATCTTCAGATTTCCCGGCTGCTGCCGGATCTCCGACAGATAGCTGGCTTTGGGCGGGGCAATGTAGTAGGGCTCGCCCACGCCGCCGCCGTGGATGCCATCAAGCAGCGCCGCACTGTCGCGCACAGTTCGGCTCACGGCAAAATGCACGCCCAGACCATTCCATACTTCGTCCACGTAGGGCCCGTTCGACACGCGTCCCCTGGTCGGCTTCAGACCGAAGAGCCCGTTGCAGGAGGCCGGCACCCGTATCGATCCGCCTCCGTCCGTCGCATGCGCAATGGGAACGATACCGGCGGCCACCGCCGCTCCCGCACCGCCGCTCGATCCGCCCGCGCCATGTTGCAGACTCCAGGGGTTCCTCGTCGGGCCGTACAGCACGGGTTCCGTCGTCGTGCTGACCGCCAGTTCCGGCATGGTTGTTCGCCCAAGCGTGATCAGGCCTGCCTGACGGAAACTCGTCATCACGTACGAGTCTTCCTTTGCGACGGTGCCCATCGCCAAACGACTGCACATTTCGCTCCTGCGTCCCCGCATGGCAACGCCAAGATCCTTGAGGAGAAACGGCACGCCGCCGAGCGGTCTCGGATCGGCGCTCACGATGCCAGCTGACTGTATCTCCACCTCTTCGGGCCAATAATCGAGCACAGCGTTTACCTGGGGATTGACCGCCTTGATGGCAGCCAATGCGGCCTGCGCTACTTCCATTGCGGTCACTTCTCGCGTGGCGATGAGGTGATGCAGGCCCATGCCGTCAAGGGCGGTGTATTCGGCGAGCTTCATTTGGACGTTCTCTTTCAGCGACACATTGGGAGGGCGCGCATCGCAAGGGCTGCGCGCCTGTCTGGTCTGACCGCAGGCAATGGAGGACGTTCGTCCCGCATCGCACTCCCCGGCGGCTTCATAGTTGAGTGACTACTGGCATGCGCGATCACTGGCCAGAGGAGATTTACTTCGCTTGATGCACGCTGGCCGGCATGGGCGACTCGTGGCGAAGCGCGGTATCGGCCCTGGGCTTCAGGCGCAGGAACAGGATGATGAACGCGCACATCGGCAACAGCGCTGCCATCAGCAGGAACCCAGGGTAGATGCTGCCGGTCACGGATTTCGACCAACCGATGATGCTTGGGCCGAAGAAGCCGCCAGACAGGCCAATCGTATTGATCAGGGCGATGGCTCCCGCTCGTGCGTCGCCCTTGATGTACGCGGGCGGAACGGCCCAGAAGACGATGTTGGCCATCCACATCAGGCCGGTAGCGACGGTAACGCATACCAGTGTCACTGCGAGATTGCCGTCGGCAAGGTACCAGCCAATGAAGCAAAGACTGCTTATGGCGGCCGGCACGGCGATGTGAATTCGACGCTCCTGACGCCTGTCGGAGCTACGGCCACCGAAGAAGATGGCAAACGCCGCAGCCACATAAGGAATGGCCGCATACCATCCGAGCGTCTGTGTGTTGGTGACACCGGCGGATCTGATGATCGTCGGCAGCCAGAAGCTCAAGGCGTAGATCGGCGCGATGATGCACAGATAGGCAGCCGCCAGGATATACACCTTGGGATCACGCAGTACCGTGAGGAACGATTCGTGCCGCCGGTCCGCAGCCGTGTTCGTTTCCGCGGCCAGTGCGCGTTTCTCCGCGTCGTTGAGCCATTTCGCATTGGATGGATCATCGACAAGCAGGAAGTAGGCCGCGACGCCAAGCACAAGGGTGGGGGCGCCTTCAATGAGAAACATCCATTGCCATCCGGCGAGGTTCGCCGTACCGGCGAAAGCCGTCATGATCCACGCCGACAGCGGCCCGCCAACAATTCCGCTGAAAGGGCCCGCAAGCCAAACCATCGAAATTGCGCCGGCAATGCGGCTCGGACCATACCAGCGCGACAGGTAGAACAGGACGCCCGGCGCGAAGCCGGCTTCGAAGACGCCCAGCAGAAAGCGCAGGGCGTAGAACACCGGGACGCTATTGACGAACACCATACACATCGAGGTAATACCCCAGAGCACCATGATGCGGCTAAAGGTAAGCCGGGCGCCAACCCTGGGCAGCAAGAGATTGCTTGGCACCTCGAACAGGACATAGCCCACGAAAAATATTCCGGCCCCGATGCCGTAGGCGGCGTCGGAGAAGCCGAGGTCGCTCTGCATCTGAAGCTTTGCAAAGCCTACGTTGACTCTGTCCAGATAGGCGAACATGAAGCCAATGAACAGCAGTGGCAGCAGGCGTAGATCTACCTTTCGATAGAGGGACGCACCGTCCGTCCCGCGCCATGAAATTTGGTCTTTCTGAGACATAGACCTCTCCTTTGGTTGGTGTGTATAGCGTCGCCCCGGCGCGCATCGGCGCCGGGAGGTGTGGTCGAAATGGTTCTGGCGTCATTGCGTGGCAACTTCGCTTCATGTGGACCGACACTTCCCGGTGGCGGTTGCCTATAGTTGTTCGGACATGATCGCCAGCATGGCGTCGCAGAGGACCTGCGCCCCGGCCGCGACATCGACTTCGCGCGCGTTCTCGGCCTCGTTGTGGCTGATGCCCTTTTCGCAAGGCACGAAGATCATGCCGGTGGGGATGTGGTGTGCGGTGTACTTGGCGTCGTGAGTCGCGCCGGATACGATGTCAAGGAATTTCATTGCCCGACCGGCGGCAGCGTTGCGCACGGTTGCCACCACGCGATCGTCGAACGTTATCGGCGTGGACCTCAACAGAACCTTCACCGACACCGGGCAGCCCTCGATCTCGCCGGAGCAAAGCTGAAGGATCGTCTCGCCGGCACGTAGCAGGGAGTCGGGGTCGGGATGCCGCAAATCGATATTGAATGTCACGCGGCCTGGCACGGTGTTAGGCGATCCCGGATAGACCTCCAGCCTTCCGACGGTGAAGCGCAGGATATCCTCGGGGTCGTCTATCGCGGCGCGAATGCGTCCGATGAGCGTGGTGGCGGCCACCAATGCGTCTTTGCGATGCCGCAGCGGCGTGGTGCCCGCGTGGGCCTCAGCGCCTAGCAACTGGATCTCGTAGGCATGAAGCCCCTGAATTCCCGTGACAATGCCCACATCGCATGCCTGGTTCTCGAGCACGGGGCCCTGCTCGATGTGGGCTTCGATATAGGCAAAGCCGCTCATGCCAAGCGGGCGCTTCTCCAGTACCGGCAGCTCCGCGATTTGGGCCTTCAGTGCGCTTTCCACATCGAAACCGTTGACGTCCTTGATCGCCAATGCATTGGCCAGCGGCAGCGCGCCGGCCGCAACGGCGGAACCCATCGTGGGAGGGGGGAACCTTGAGCCCTCCTCGTTCATCCACACAACGAGCTCGATCGGGTGTTCGGTCTCCATACCGTGATCGTCTAGCGTCTCGAGTACCTCGAAACCTGCGAGCACGCCGTAGACACCGTCGAACCTGCCTCCGGTCGGTTGGGAATCGAGATGTGAACCCGTCAATACCGGCCTCAGACCCGGGTTCTTTCCGGGACGGCGGATGAACAGATTGCCGATCGGGTCGATCGAGGTCTGATAGCCTCGCCTCGATGCCCATTGGAGCAACAACATCTTGCCCTGGGTGTCTTCCGCGGTGAGCGCCTGGCGGTTGACACCGCCTTTGGCCGTGGCGCCGATCCTTGCCATGGCGCAGACATGTTCCCAGAGCCGCTGGCTGTTGATGCAAGGACCGATTTGGGTGAGAGAGGAGGAAGGAGTGGGGGCGTTCATCTGGCTGCTTACCTTGTTGTGTTGCGAGCCAGTTTGCCGACTTGATTCCTGTTAGTCAAGTAACTTGACTAACAGGAATCATCCTGTCTTTACTTGTGACTCAAGGGTATCATTTGGCGTATGCGCACACGAATGCGGTTATACTTCGCATTTGGCCGAGCCAGATATAATCGTTGTATAATTTATGGAAAATACCGGACAAAATCAGGAAATTGTAATTGGTGGCCGGTTGAAGCATGCCAGACTTAATCGGAAATTGAGTTTGCGCCAACTGGCAGAAAAGGTCGGATGTACCGAAAGTTTCCTTTCGAAAGTCGAGAATAACAAAGTACACCCTTCGCTCCCGATGATTCACAAGATCGCTGTGAATCTGGGAATCAGTGTTGCCAGGCTTTTCTCGGAAGAGACGGATGCGGGCGGCGTGGTCACGGTAATGCGCGAGGGACAGCGGCAGACGCTCCGGACCGAGCACCAACGCGCGGGAAATGGCGTCGCGTTGGAAACGCTACTTCCAAATCAGCTGTGCACGTTGCTGGAGGCGAATATTCATCATATTCCGGTCGGCACCTCATCTCAGGGTTATCTTGAGCACCAGGGTGAAGAAATGGGCTATGTGCTGGAAGGGGAGCTCGAGTTGACGGTGGACCAGCAGAAGACGATTGTGAAGAAAGGCGATTCCTTTTTCTTTCTTTCGCACCTTCCTCACGGCTACAGGAATATCGGCTCCGTCGATGCCCGGGTGCTGTGGGTCAATACTCCGCAAAGCTTCTAGAGCGTCGCCAACGAGGTGGCAGCCGACTGCTCCGAAGCTATCGCCGCTGCCCTGTATTCGGCAAGCGCTCAAGAGCCTGGCCTGTGCCGCTTCGCGTGAGCAACTGGTTGCCGCGCTGAAGATTGTCGCGCGGACCTTGAGAGTTCGTCCGTGCGCACGGTTTGGTTCGATCTTAAGCCTCAGTCCAGTTCGACGCAGACTTCGATCTCCACGCAGGCCCCCAGCGGAATCTGTGCGACACCGAATGCCGACCGCGCATGCTTGCCGGCATCGCCGAACACGTCGACGAACAGTTCCGATGCGCCGTTGGTGACCAGATGCTGCTCGGTGAAGTCGGGCGTTGAATTGACCAGGCTCATGACCTTGACGATGCGTTTGACGCGATTCAGATCGCCGGTGTGGGCCTGTAGCGTCGACAGCAGATCGATCGCGACCGCGCGGGCCGCGGCGCGTCCCTCGTCCGTCGACATCGTGGCGCCGAGCTTGCCAACCCACACGTTGCCGTTCTTCTTCGCAATGTGGCCGGATAGGTAGACAAGGTTGCCGCTCTGCGCGCTCATTACGTACGCGGCAGCCGGCGCGCCTGCGGGGGACAGCTCGATGTCGAGTGCTTTCAGTCTTTGGTGGATATCGTGTGATTGCATGATGTTTATCGATGGAGGGCAAGATGGCTGGCGCCACGGGGAGTCATCGCGAGACATGTGGCGCCGGCGGACCGGTTTCAGTCCGGCATCGGCTCGCGGCCGAAGGCTTCGAGTTCGCGCGCGAGGGACTGCGCGGCCAGTTCGACCAGTGCGCGGCCTTTCTCGCGCGTTGCCAGGCCTGGATCGGAACCGATGCGTCCGTCCGGGAAGCGGGCACGGAAGTCGAGGGCTTCGCGGATCGGGCCGGTCGGGGCAATGGGCGGCGCATAGTCGGCCGCCTTGATCGAATCGGGGAAGGCCCACTGCGTGATCGCAATTTCCGAAGGCGTGGCATGCGCGCCGTGGCCGGTCGGGAACTGGTCTCGTGCCAGTTCGCCCACGCCTTCGAGATCCCACCAGTTGCAGAGCTTCAGTGCGAAGCCGGCACGACGACGCGCAAAGCTTGCTTCGGCGTACAGCTCGGAGAACGCGGCATCGATCGACGAGACATTGCCGCCATGGCCGTTCAGGAACAGGATCTTTTCGAAACCATGCACCACCAGCGAGCGGGTCCAGTCGCCGATCGCGGCGATGAACGTGGACGGGCGCAGCGAGATGGTGCCGGGAAAGCCGAGGTGATGCTGTGCCATGCCGATGTTAAACGTGGGGGCCACGAGGATATCGGCGGTTTTTTCCGATTCACGCGCAATGATTTCGGGACACAGCCAGTCCGTACCCAGCAGCCCTGTGGGACCGTGCTGTTCGTTGGAGCCGATCGGCACGACAATCGTGCGGCTGCGCTTGAGGAACTGCTCGATTTCGGACCAGGTGGAGAGATGTAGAAGCATGACGACTCCTTGTTACTGCTTCGCGGGCAGCTTGTTGGCGAGGATGATCAGTGCGGCGATGATTGGCAGCGCGGCCAGGATCAGCACACCGAGGTGAAGGTTGCCGGTGGCGGTCTTGGTCCATCCGATGATGGCCGGGCCCCAGAAGCCGCCCGATAGCCCGATCGTGTTGATCAGTGCGATGCCGCCTGCTGCCGCCGGGCCCTTGATGTATTCGGAAGGCATGGCCCAGAACACCGTGTAGGTCATCCACAGCGCGCAGGTACCGAGCGTGAGCAACACCAGCGATGCCGCAAGATTGCCGTCGACGAGGATGGACGCGGCGAGCAGCAATCCGCCGACAGTTGCGGGCACGGCACTGTGGAAACGGCGCTCGCCGACCCGGTCCGAGCGGCGGCCCATGTAGTACATGCCGAAGGCCGCGGCGACATAGGGCAGGGCCGAGTACCAGCCGAGTTGCACGGTGTCGTTCACACCCTGGGCCTTGATGAAGGTCGGCAGCCAGAAGCTGATCGCATAGATCGCGGCGATGATGCAGAAGTACGCCAGGGCCAGCACGTAGACCCGGGCATCACGAGCCACGGCCAGGAAGGAATGATTGTGCGCCGCGCTGGATCCGATTTCGTTGGCGAGCAGGCGCTTTTCCTGCTCGGTCAGCCAGGCGGCGTCGGCGGGACGGTTCGGCACGAAATACAGGGCGAGCACGCCGAGCAGGATGCAGGGCAGGCCTTCGACCAGGAACATCCATTGCCAGCCGGCCAGGTCACCGGTGCCTGACAGCGCAGTGATCAGCCATGCCGAGACCGGGCCGCCGACAATGCCGCCGAGCGGGCCGGCAAGGAACACGATCGCAATGGCGCGCGCCATGCGCTGCGGGCCGTACCAGCAGGAGAGGTAGTAGATCATGCCCGGGGCAAAGCCTGCTTCGAAGATGCCGAGCAGGAAACGCATGGCGTAGAACATCGGCACGTTGCGCACGAACAGCATGCAGGCCGAGGTGATGCCCCAGAGTACGAGGATGCGGCTGAAGGTCTTGCGTGCGCCGATGCGCGGCAGCATTAGGTTGCTCGGTATCTCGAACAGCACGTAGCCGATAAAGAAGATCCCCGCGCCCACGCCATATGCGGCATCGGAGAAGCCGAGGTCGCCTTGCATCTGAAGCTTTGCAAAGCCGATGTTGACGCGATCGAGGTAGGCGAACAGGTAGCAGATCAGCAAGAGCGGCAGAAGTCGCCAGTTGATCTTGTTGTAGAGGGTTGAGGTGCCGTCTACTGCGCTTTCGCTCGGGATCACCAGCATGCCAGTCTCCAATGTCTTTTATGTGGGTACCGCGTTGATGGATCAGATAGTGGCAGCGACAAAGGCAATCGCCAACAGCAACCATGTCCACACTTCGTTGTCTTCCGGGCAACGCATCGGTTATGGTGTGAGTCTTTCATCGGCCAAGTGGATGGTTCGACATGCGTGAAATCAATCAGCAGCGGCTGCGCTACTTCCGCGAAGTGCTCGAGCAAGGCACCATTCGCGGCGCGGCGGAGAATCTCAACACATCGCCATCGGTGATCACCCGGCAGATCCGGCTGCTCGAGGATGAACTTGGCACGACACTGTTCGAGCGGCAGGCGCGCGGCGTCAGGCCGACCGAGGCCGCCGCGCATCTGCTTGAGTTCTGGCGCGGCTACCGGTCACATCAGGAGAAGCTCGAGGACCAGCTCCATGCCCTCAAGGGCCTGCAGCAGGGGCAGGTCCAACTGGTCCTGAGCGAGGGGTACGTGGATGCGCTGGTCAATGAAGTGCTGGCGCCGTTCTGCGCGCAGTACCCGCTGCTCGACATCGGCATGGAGATCCTCGGCGTGGATCAGGTGCTCGACGCCGTGGCCGAGAGTCGCGCGCACATCGGACTTGCCTTCAATCCGCCGCCACATCCGCGCATCGAGTATCTGGCGAGCTCGTCGCAGGCGGTCGGCCTGCTGGTGCGGTCCGACCATCCCTTGGCATTGCGTGGCGGCGCGGCTAGCGTCAAGGACATCTTGTCCTGGCCGCTGGCCATGATGCCGGCGTCATTCGGCGTCGGGCACGCCGCCAAGATGCTCGAATTCGCGGAGAACATTAGGATCCGGCCGACGCTGGTCACCAATTCGCTGACGGCGCTCAAGCAGTTTGTTGCCTACGAAAACTACATGACGCTGATCGGCGGCGAGTTCGCCGCGTATCGCGAAGTCGCTGCCGGAACGCTCACGGTGGTGCCGATCGATCATCCGCTGTTCAGGGGCACCCAGGCGCGCTTGCTGGCCAAGGCCGGGCGGCCGTTACCGGCGGCGGCGCTCAAGCTGCTCGAACATATCCTGCGGAACATGCCGATGTTTGCGCAGGGCGGCCAGTAGCCGCCCGCTACGGCTCACGCGACACCTCGACCAGGCAGCTCATCGCGTTCCGTCCTTGCGTCAGATCCGACGTGCCGATATCGAGCGTCAGGGTATTGGCTGCCCCGGCGCGATCCACGCCATCGGCGTCGGGCGTGTACCATGCGCCGGTTGCCATGACGGCCACGCCGCGCACCACGCCATCGCTGACCGCCAGCCCTGCCGCAATCGCGCCCCGCCGGCGTTATCCGCCGCCGTCCTGCATTACACTGGCCATCCTGTAATCCAGCAGGAGCCCGCTATGGCGACAAAGGACGTGCTCACCGAGGCCATGGCGAAAGCGTTTGAATGGATGCGGCAAGCAATGCCGCTCTTGGACGGCCTCAACTTTGAATCCACGCAACGCAGGCGGGTGGCAATAGCATTCCAGCACCACACCTGGAGTCGCATTGGAACAAGGCAGTTTCGCTGGACGACCTCGCACGTCGGGCGGCGATGTCCCCCGCACATTTTTGTCGCCGGTTCAGTCAAATATACGGATTGCCGCCTCATCGCTATCAGTTGGTCATGCGAATGATAAAAGCCAAACTCATGCTTCATTCGGGCGAAAAATTGGGCGCGTGGCGCTACAGGCCGGATTTGCCGATCACAGTCATTTTGGGAGGCAATTCAAGAGTTGCTTCGGCTTCGCGCCAGGGCAGGCTTATCAAAGGCGCAGTTAATCAGTAATGCAAGGCCGGTGACGAAGCCGGAACCCCCGGGCTTTGTGCCACCCGCCGCCACCCAGGAGGTGCGCAATCTCACGCGCACCCGCAAGCAACTCGTGCGCGAGATTGCCCAGCACAGTCTGCGCATCCAGAAAGTCCTTGAAGACGCCAACCTCAAGCGCGGCAGTGTGCTTTTGGATGTGCGCGGGCGCAGCGGCCGTGCCATGATCAAAGTCATCGTCGATGGCGAGGTCGACCCCGAGCGGCTTGCCGCGCTCGCCCAAGGCAACGCCCGAAAAAAGGACGCCGAATTGCGCGAGGCGCTGAATGCACGCATTACCGAGCACCACCGCACGATGCTGAAACTGCACCTGGATGTCATTGGCGCACTGGAGCACACGCTGGCCGAGCGCGACGCCGTCGTGGGAAAAGCGCTGGCGCCGATCCAACAGCGCGCCCGCCTGCTGACCACGATCCCGGGGTTGGCGACCTGACCGCTCAGGTCCTGTTGGCGGAGATCGGCGTCGACATGACGCGCTTTGCCGATGCCAGCCATCTGGTGTCCTGGGCAGGCCTATGCCCACGCAATGACGAGAGTGCTGGCAAGCGGCGCAGCACCCGAGTGCGCAAGAGCGGCACCTGGCTCAAGACCTTCCTCGTGACGGCTGGCTGGGCGGCTGTGCCGGTCAAGACCAGCTATCTGCATGCCCAGTTCCTGCGCCTCAAGGCGCGCCGCGGCGTCAAGAAGGCCTTCCTCGCGGTGGCTGCTTCCATGCTCACGGCCGCCTGCCACGTGCTCCGGGATGGCGCTGAGTACGCCGACCTTGGCCCCGATTACTTCGACCGTCACGACGTCAACAAAACCATCCGTCGCCTGCTCAAACGCCTCGCCGACCTCGGGTGTCAAGTAGATCCCATGGCTCATGCTGTCTAACGCTTCCTAGTAGGCGGGGCATGGTTCTTCCTCTTCGAAGATCGGTTTCCTTGACGTGCGAGCCAACTCTGGCCGCGCGTACATACAGATTGGGCGCGTCATGAGTGCTCAGACGCGATACCCGTGCAGCATGCCGTCACCTTCGCGCGCGTTGTCGAGCAAGTTGGCGGCAAGCTGACTACTGGTGCTTTCGTTCGGCTGGACTACGCCTGCACGCGGCGAGCTCGGGTAGCCATCAACAATGGCCAAGACAAGACTGGCAACGGCGGCAAATCGAAGTGGCGGATGCGTTGTTAAATCAAGTCGAACCGAGCGCAAAGGAACTTGCGCCGAGCACGCCGAAGCTGGCATATGCAGCGGCGTTACTTAGGCAGCACGCCAACGAGTTTTTTGTATGGAAATGTATTGAGCGCGGTCGCGGATACGTAGCGGTACGTCAGAGCTTGTCGCTCGCCACAGAAGAGATACATTTCGATCCTTTAATGCTGCGTATGCAACGGATTCTCTCCAGGTCGGATCGGATCTCCAGTTGCGGATGGTCAAGTAAAGGAGTGAAGCATGAATGTTAATTCCACGACGTACCGGTGGTTTCGGTTCTCTGGTGCTGCGGGTGCCGCAGCACCACTGCTTGTCGCGCTGGAAGCTGGCTGCACGAGCATTGCGTCGCCTTAATCTGGCGGGAGCAGGGTATCTATATCAAGAAGGACATGGGAGGAGAGCTGGCCAGTCGGGCAAACCTGGATCTCCAGATCCTTCCAAATATTGGTCATTATCCGCACGTGCAAGACAAGGCAACGACGATTTTCGAGGTGCGGCCGCATTTGGTGTCAGGTATTCCATGCCCGTGCATAGGGCGTGTGTCGCGCCTGAATCAAACCATGGCAAAACCAATTGCGCGCCACGACCGTTGCTTCATCAATACGACCTTGACCGGCAACTGGATCTTCTCCAGTTCATCAAGGAAAGGGAATTCCAAATGAAATCGACCCGAATCATGGCTGCGGCCATGCTCATCGTCGCCACCGGTTTGCCGCTGCACGCGGCTCAAGCGCAAACGGCGGAGGTACATCGCACCGATCTCGTCCAGCACGATCTTAGCGTGCCGGATCGAGAGGGCGTACAGGTACGCGTCGACTTCGATCCGGGTGCGTTCGCGCCGAAGCATCTGCATCCGGGCGAAGAGATCGCGCATGTCCTGCAGGGGACGCTGGAGTACCAGCTCGGTGACAACCCGCCTGTCACGCTCAAGACGGGCGATTCGCTGTTTATCCCGGCAGGCACCGCACACTCGGCGAGGAATGTCGGCAGTGGCAAGGCATCGGAACTGGCGACCTACATTGTCAAGAAGGGGGCGCCGCTAGTGGTGCCGGCCAAATAAGGACCCAATCAAAAAAGGACGCATCCTCGTGAACTCACACGCATCGAATCAGGCTTCTGACCCGACGCGCCGAACTTTGCTGTTGGGCGGCATGGCGACGGCAGCGCTCTCTATGTTTCCCCCGGTTCTGTCTGCCGCCGCGCAGGCCGATGGTGGGCACCCCGCCGCGGCGGACGCGATCCGTCCGTTCCGCGCCCATGCTCCCCAGGCCGCACTTGCCGACCTGCACCGCCGCCTTGCCGCCACGCGCTGGCCCGATGCGGAAACGGTTGGCGATCGCTCCCAGGGCGTGCAGCTAGCGACGCTTCAGCGGCTCGTGCGCTATTGGGCGACGGACTACGACTGGCGAAAGGCCGAGGCGAAACTCAATGCCTATCCGCAGTTCCTGATGAACATCGACGGTCTGGACATTCATTTCGTCCACGTGCGCTCCCCCCATCCGAACGCGCTGCCGCTCATCATGACGCACGGCTGGCCAGGTTCGGTCTTCGAGTTGCTGAACGTCATCGGCCCGCTGACAAATCCAACGGCGCACGGCGGCACCGCTGACGATGCCTTCCATCTGGTCATTCCGTCGATACCCGGCTTCGGGTATTCACAGAAGCCGAAGGACAAAGGCTGGAACCCAGATCGCGTTGCGCGCGCCTGGGACGTTCTAATGAAGCGGCTCGGCTATACGCGCTACGTCTCGCAGGGCGGCGACTGGGGCGCCATCATTTCCGACGCACTCGGCCGCCAGGCGCCGGAGGGACTGCTTGGCATCCACGTCAACCGGATCGAGCGCGCCACGACCGTGCCACCGGACCTTGCGAAGGCACTGAGGAGCGGCGATCCCGCGCCGGCAAACCTCACGCCCGAAGAAAGGGAGGTGTTTGAGCAAACCAGGGAGTTCCTCAACAAGGGGCTTGGCTACGCCAGCATCATGCAAACGCGACCCCAGACCATCGGCTATGGCCTGGCCGATTCGCCGGTGGGGCTGGCAGCATGGATCTATGACAAACAGGCGGACTGGGTATTCACCCGTGGTGACCCTGAGAAAGCGTTGAGCCGCGGCGCTATTTTGGACAACATCACGCTCTACTGGCTGACCGATACCGGGGCTTCAAGCGGGCGAATCTACTGGGAAGCTGGGGCCGCCCAAGCCAGCACAAGACCCATCACCATTCCGGTGGCGGTGACCATCTTCCCTGGCGAGGTGTACAGGCCGCCAAAGCATTGGGTGGAACGCGCCTATCGGAACCTGACCTACTACAACCGCGTGGACAAGGGTGGCCACTTCGCGGCCTGGGAAGAACCGGAGCTGTTCAGTTCCGAGTTGCGTTCCGCGTTCCGGTCGTTGCGCTGAGCCGGCGCCGTGGCGCCGCCTGTCACGATCAACTGACCGGGGCGGCGCGCGCCTCGATGAGATCGCTATTGGAAAAACACCGCGCAGAACGCGCGGTGGCAACAATCACTCACCCCTTGCCGAGGATGGCCCGGTTGCGTGCCTTGACGATCTCGGACGTATTCTCAGTTGCCGCCCTCGGCGGGCTCGAAACGCACGTCGCGTAAGCCAAGTGTGCGCGGACCCACGCGCAGGCTTACCCGTTCGAGGGGCTGGCCGGTGCTGTCCTCGACAATACGTATCGGCGTTTCGTGTCCACGCCACTCGTCGCCCCATTGCATCAGCGCGACGAGCACCGGGTAGAGCGATCTCCCTTTTCGTCAGCCGATATTCGGTACGCTGCTCGCTGCCTTCGGCCAATACCTTCACCAGCACACCGTTATCGATCAGGCGGTTCAAGCGCGCGGTCAACACGTTGCGCGCGATACCCAAGCGGTGCTGAAAGTCGTCAAAGCGCGTCGTCCCCATCGTACACTCACGCACCATTGAGCGTCCGCGCTGCGAAGGAAAGGTGAAGATGATCCGTCCCGCCAGAGGCAGCCGCTGATGGTGGGAATCTCGCGGCAATTCGGCAAAGCCGCCGATGTCACCCTGAACGACGTATTCATCGCCCACTATTCCCGTCTCGAACGAGACCTTCTCTTTCGGCCGAGGTATTGTGTTCCCGGCAGTGGTGAAGGGTGGGGCACACGCAATACCAATGCCTAGACGGACAAAACAGGAAACAACCATGCAACACCAACTTCCCCGGGCGCTCGTCGCGAGCGACGACGGCGCCGCGGACCACAAGTGCTCGCGCGATGGTGACAACCGGCCCATGGTGCCCTTGACCCTTGTCGGCGCAATCGCCTTCTGTCCGGCGGTACGCCAACGCAACGCACGCATCGCTGCCGCGATGACGCTGCTTCAGCAGCAAAGCGTATTGTCATGAGATTCACCAATGAAGGGCGGAGGCCGACACCGAATTAGTGCCGGTGACATGGCCGGATCACAGTGTGGTGTGGATCCCGAGGAGTCAGCTACCCGACTACCGGAAGGGATTGGGCACTGGCTTGCTGATCCGGTTGGCCTGCGCGGTCCTACCGCTGGCCTGGATGGTCTGTTCATGATGTTCCGTGCGATCTATGAAACCCCAAGCCGAGTACAGCGAATATTTCAGGTTCGAGATTGCAAAGCTGTGTCTGTCCGGGAACCGCCAACCCTCAAGAATCACCTGCACAAGGACTTGTCGGTAGCGAAACGACAGGCGGTGCATTTCATGTCAGACGAGCACCGCGTGCCGATCAAGCGAGCTTGCGAAGGCGCTGGCTCGCCGCGGGCGGCGTATTGCCGCCAACCGGTTGTGGACGAACCAGCTCCAGTGCGATTTCATTTGTAAAAGGGGAAATCGGGATGTTTTGCTAGCCGAAGGTGAAGGCATAAGCTTGGGCGCCGGGATCCAGAAAGCGGATCTCGAAAGTGTGCTCGCCTACCGCGCCAGCCTGGCGTACCAACTGGTAGAGCCGCGTCTGCGTGACCGCGCCATTGCCGGCTGCATCGATGTCCGCGCCGTGGCTGGCGCCAGGGGGCTTGCCGTCGACGGTTACCACGAAGCGAGCCGCCCGGCCATCGGCCGCCGGTCCCAGTACAAGGTGCAGGTCGCGCGCATGAAAGCGGTAGGCGATGCGGCCATCGGCGCGATTGAGCGTTGCCTGCTCGGCGCCGACGGTCCATTGGCCTGACAGGCCCCACTTGTTGAGGCGAAGGTTGGCAACGGTGTACTCGCGCGGTGCGTCCTGCCGTATGTCGCCCGGTGAGGCGAAGTTGGACGCCTGCATGTAGCCGATGTAGGTCTCGGTTGAGCGAATGTTGTACAGGTCCGGCGCCGCCTGCGCGCCACCCGCGTCGGGGGTGACCACGTCGCGCGCCACCGGCGGATTGCCCGCTTCCGCCAGCAGCGACTGGATGACGCGCTCGGACTTGGCATAGTCGCCCTCACCGAACTGGTGATGGCGGATGTTGCCGCGGGCGTCGACAAGGTATGTGGCCGGCCAGTAGCTGTTTTGGAATGCACGCCAGATGCGGTAATCGCTATCGACCGCCACGGGGAAGCCGATGCGGAAATCGGAAATTGCGCGGCGCACGTTTTCCGGTGTCTTCTCGAAGGCGAACTCGGGCGTATGCACGCCAACCACCGTCAGGCCCTGATCCTTGTACTTCTCCGCCCAGGCGCGAAGGTAGGGGAGGGTACGGATGCAGTTGATGCAAGAGTAGGTCCAGAAGTAGACCAGTGTGACCTTGCCCTGCAACTGGTCTCTCGACAGTGGCGGAGAGTTGACCCATTGCACTGCACCATCTAGCGGAGGCAGGCGGCCCTCTACGGGCAAGCGGCTCGGGAAGCCCACGGATGTGTCATTGGCAGCCAGCAGCATGCCGCGGTCGTAGTTGGCGTCGTTCATGACTTGTGGCGCGAGTTGTTCTCTGCGCAGCCCATTGATCAGCGCCTGCTCGATGCGCGCCGGCCCGCTTACGGGAAAGTGCGCCAGCAGGCTGGTATCGGCTCCGATGCCGATGGCGAGCACCGCGCCCAGTACACCTGCCCCCAGGCCGCGACGCAGCCATTCGCCAGCGCCCATTGACCGCTTCATCGCCGTGAAGACGCGGCCGCCGAGGCCAAGCGCGGCGGCCAGCGAGGTGGCCGCCCCGGCTGCATAGGCAGCCAGCGATACCGACGTCGACAGGTTTGCACCGTCAAGGGCCGTACCCGTCAGGACAAGCCCGAGGATAGGGCCGGCGCACGGGGCCCATAGCATGCCGGTGGCGACGCCAAGCAGCAGCGAACCCCATGGCGAAGCCGACGCGGACGAAGCAGATGTGGACGAACTACTGGTGGTGACCAGACGGTTGCCGAGTGCCACCACAGGCCGAGCGAGGGTGATCGCCAGTTTCGGTAAAAGCAAGGACAGCCCGAAGAGCGCCAACAGCATCAGGGCGGCGAGGCGCCCGTATTCGTTGGCGCGCACTGCCCAAGCGCCACCAGCCGACGCCAGCGTGGCAACTGCGGCAAAGGTCAGTGCCATGCCGGCTAGCATCGGCAGCTTGCCGCGCAGGAACGGCTGGCCGGTGCGGCTGAGGACAAAAGGCAGGACGGGCAGGATGCACGGGCTCAGGATAGTCAGTACCCCCCCCAGGTAGGCAAGTATCAGCAGGGCCATGATCGGTGTCCTTTCGCAAAGGTTTGGCTTGCCGTCCATCAGACACCGCCAGCATCGCTGGTATGTGTCGCCTTCGGGGGAATATGTGTAGGATTGTCGAGGTGCTGCCGCCGGATACATTGCGGTACACGAAAAATCGCGCCCCATAGATTGCAGGCGAAACAGACTGGTCGTTCTTTTTTATGACAGAGGGGACACCGATGGACACCCATGTCGACCATATCCTGATCGTCGATGACGACCGGGAAATCCGGGAACTGGTCTCGACCTATCTCACCAAGAACGGCCTGCGTGTGACCGTGGCGCCTGATGGCCGGCACATGCGGTCGTTTCTGGAGACCAATGCTGTCGACCTGATCGTGCTCGACGTGATGATGCCGGGCGATGATGGCCTGGTGCTGTGCCGGGAACTGCGCGCCGGCAAGCACAAGGCCACGCCGGTGCTGATGCTGACCGCACGCGACGACGAGACGGACCGTATCATCGGTCTCGAAATGGGCGCTGACGATTACCTTGCGAAACCTTTTGCGGCGCGCGAGCTGCTGGCCCGCATCAAGGCCGTGCTGCGCCGCACCCGGATGCTGCCGCCCAATCTGCAGATCACCGAGGCCGGGCGGATTCTCGCGTTCGGTGACTGGCGACTGGATACCACCGCGCGGCACCTGATGGACCGCGATGGCATCATTGTCACGCTTAGCGGGGCCGAGTACCGGTTGCTGTGCGTGTTTGTCGACCATCCACAGCGCGTGCTCAATCGCGACCAACTGCTCAATCTCACGCAGGGCCGCGAGGCGGAAATCTTCGAGCGGTCGATCGACTTGCTGGTCAGCCGCCTGCGCCAGCACCTCAATGACGATGCACGCGAGCCACGCTACATCAAGACGGTGCGCAGCGAGGGCTATGTGTTCTCGATGCCCGTGGAGATCAAGGAGGCACGCCAGTGAATGTCCGCACCTGGCCCTGGCCTCGTACGCTGGGATCGCACCTCTTCCTAATCCTGCTCGCGGGTCTGATCGTCGCCCACGGCCTGTCGTTCGGTGTGCTGTTCTCTGAACGTTATATTTCCGCGCGCCGAGTGATGCTCGGCACGCTGGAAACCGACGTGTCCACTTCGATTGCCATCATGGACCGCGTGCCGGCGGACGAGCGGCCGCAATGGCTGCCACGCGTGAATCGCGGCGCCTATCAATACATATTGGGGCCGGGTCTGTCGGGCGCGCCCGAGATGACCCCGCAGGGCAAGGAAATTGCCGACCGGATTACGGAGGCGAGCGGCGGCCGCTTTCCGGTCAAGGTGGAGTCCATTCCCGGCGACGGCAAGCGGATGCAGGCCCATTTGACGCTGAGCGATGGCAGCCCCCTGACCATTGACGTGCATCCGCGCCCGACGCCGATCGCGCAGTGGCTGCCCTATGTCCTGGTGATCCAGTTGCTGCTGCTGGTCCTGTGCTGCTGGTTCGCAGTGCGGCTGTCGATCCGCCCGCTGGTGGCGCTGGCCGATGCCGCCGATGCGCTCAATCCGAACGCGAAGACGCCGCCGCTCGGCGAGACGGGCCCCACCGAACTGGTGCGTGCGGCGCGCGCGTTCAATGCCATGCGCGAGCGCATCGCCGGGTTCGTCGAGGAACGCGTACAGATCCTGGCCGCAATCTCTCACGACCTGCAGACGCCGATCACGCGGATGAAGCTGCGCGCCGAGATGGCAGAAGACTCCGAGGAAAAGCGCAAGATGGTGCACGACCTGGCCGAGATCGAAATGCTGGTGAAGGAAGGACTGGCGTATGCGCGCACCACGCACGGGGATGGCGAGAAGCCGTCGCGGATCGACATCGGATCGTTTGTCGAGAGCTTGGCGTACGACTACCAGGACACCGGCAAGGCGGTGACGGTCCTGCAGAACATCGGGGGCGCCATCGTCACGCGCCCCAACGCGTTGCGCCGGATACTGACCAATCTGATCGATAACGCCCTGAAGTTCGGCGGGGCGGCGGAACTGAACGTGCGCCGCGAGCGAGACACCGTGGTCCTAGAGGTACTCGATCGCGGCGCCGGCATCCCGGAAGACAAGCTCGAGGTGGTGCTGCAGCCGTTTGTCCGGCTCGAGCATTCACGCAGCCGGGAGACTGGCGGTACCGGGCTCGGGCTGGCGATTGCCCAGCAACTCGCGGTGGCCATCGGCGGAACCCTCAGGCTGCGTAATCGTGAGGGCGGAGGCCTGGCGGCGGAAGTCAGGCTGGGCTGACTGGCCCTGCCACAGGCGCGCTTCGGCAAATGAACGGAAGTGCACCATGAGAGTCCCCGGCTCCATGGCGGTCCGCCCGTTCGCGCAAGACTTTTGTACGCGACTGTATCAAACCGCCGCAACGATACGCGTACTGACAGAAACGGTCATTACGCGCTACTGGCACGATACATCGGTCTCCTTAAATACGTTCCGTAGCCCGCCGGCGAACCGCAACGATGCGATCCCGCGGCTGCCATATCCAATGCAGACTTTCAAGGAAACCGATCATGACTACCAACATCGCCAAGCGTTTTGTGTTCGCCATCGCCCTGGTTGCCGCCGCTGCCGGTGCGCATGCCGCCGGTCTGTCCCATGCAGGCGCCCGGGACCCGTATACCGAGGGTGCTCGTTCGGTGCAGGAGTCGCGCGACGCATACACCGATGGCGCGCGGGCTGTCGATCCGTACACCGACGGTGCGCGCAACGTTGATCCGTTCACCGACGGTGCCCGCACCCTGGCCGGCATGGACCGTACGGGCGTCTCGGCGGACCCGGCGCGCAGTGTTGATCCCTATCTTGACGGCGCCTACGTCTGACGCTCCCCTTGCCGACCAGACAGGGAGCGCGACTGACAGCGCTCCCGCCCCCGATTCATGCGAACGCTTCCTCATACCGCACTAACTGCGGCCGTTCTGGTCGACAGGTGCGTTCACCGGACGCCGGCCGAGAAACGATGAATCTGCGCCACCACGGCCGCGCCTTCGCCTACCGCCGACGCCACACGCTTGGTGGATCCCGAACGAACGTCGCCGATCGCGAAGACACCCTCCACACTCGTCTGCAAAAGCAGCGTTTGCACGGGAGCTTCGGCAACGTCGGTACCGGTCAATACGAATCCTTTGCTGTCGAGCGACACGCCGCATGTCTTAAGCCAGCTCGTATTCGGTTCGGCGCCGATGAATACGAATAGATGATGTACCGTCATGCTTCCTTCAATGCCGCCGGCACCGCGGTAGTGCACGCGTTCGAGACGCCCATCCCCCTCGAGCGCAGTCAGTTCAATGCGCGTATGAAGCGTTACATTCGGCAGCGAGCCGATACGTTCGATCAGGTAGTGCGACATGCTTTGCTCAAGGCTCGCGCCGCGGATGAACATGTGCACATGCTCGGCGTGCGATGCCAGAAATACCACAGCCTGCCCCGCGGAGTTGCCGCCGCCGACCAGCAGCACCGGCTCCTTGCGGCATAGCCTGGCCTCGATTGGCGTAGCCCAGTAATAGACGCCGCAGCGCTCGAAGCGCGCAAGTCCCTCGACGACGGGACGCCGATACTCTGCGCCGCTGGCGATGACCACGGTGCGCGCGCGGATGCGCCGGGCATCGGCAAGCTCCACGACAAGCGGGTGCTTGTCGCAATACAATGCCTTGACTTCGCACGGAATACCGATATGTGCACCGAACTTCTGCGCCTGAACGAACGCGCGGCCCGCCAGGGCTTGACCCGTGATGCCGGTGGGAAAGCCCAGATAGTTCTCGATGCGCGCACTCGTACCCGCCTGGCCACCGGGGGCACGACAGTCGAACACCGCGACCGACAGCCCTTCGGATGCCGCGTAGACGGCCGTCGCAAGTCCTGCCGGGCCGGCGCCGATGATCGCCACATCGTAGACGTGCGTCGGATCGAACTCAGGAATCAGTCCCAGACAAGATGCGAGCTGTCCCACATCAGGGTTTCGCAGCACAGTGCCGTTCGGACAAACGA
This sequence comes from Cupriavidus sp. 05N39, assembly GCF_056397325.1. Lineage (NCBI taxonomy): Bacteria > Pseudomonadati > Pseudomonadota > Betaproteobacteria > Burkholderiales > Burkholderiaceae > Cupriavidus > Cupriavidus sp. 05N39. The sequence goes on along the minus strand of NZ_JBFTNE010000008.1, from coordinate 92,622 downwards.
CGAGCGGGAAGTCATCGGGCTGTGGCGTCAGGCGTTCAAGTAACGCGATGGCGTCGGCGTCCTGCTCCGCATCAAGCGCCATATTTGGAAAAGCGTTGCGGCGCAGAAAATCTTGCAATGCGAGGAGTCGATCATTGCCGGGGGCGCCGACCAGAACGGCACCCTGTCCGCGTTCAATCGCCAAGACGCGCCTCAGAATCAAGGCGCGCATGATCTTTTCGCCAAGATCGGCTTCACTGATCACCATGGCGCTTAGTTGGTTGGGCCGCAGCAACACCGCTTCGACAGCTTCGATGACATGCGCATCTACAACTGCGGGCTTGCTCGAAAGCTGGGTGATATCGGAGGTGAACTCGCCGCGTTGTGTATAGGTGTGGACAATCCGGTGGCCCAGGCCATCACGAATGACTATGCGCACTTTTCCCGACAGCAGGAGGAACATGCCCGGACAGATACTTCCTGCACGATAGAGCAATTCGCCTTTAGCGTAGTGGCACGGGCTGCCGAAGCGACGCACTTTGTCGACTTCAGCCTCCGTCAGGACCGGAAACATCTGGTGGTAGCGCGGATGGTCGCGCACGCTCGGGTCATCGACGATCGCGCCGTCGTCGATATGGCTCGCATCCTCTGCCACCTGATGCGCGAGCTTGTCGCCTTCCAGCCTTGACTCGTTGCTCATCGCCGATTCTCCTTGGTGGCAAATCGGCACCGCCACCGCTAGGTCGACTGTTGCCGATACCTGCAGCCAAAGGCTCCGCCCTGTCAAAAAGAATGGAGCGGCTACTGAATACTTCCGCTTTGCAGTTACCGGTGCGCACGGGACTGTGCGCGACGGCTACCTTATGACGAGAGTAATCGAGTTGTCGCGGCCAGCCAAGAAATCTTGCATTCGCTCTCTTTGGCACCGCGTTGAACGCTACGGAGCGCCACACGGAGTCACAGTACTGTGGTGTGAGAGTTGACAGGCGACCTGCAGACGGACTTGTACAACGCACGACGCAACGATCAATAGAGGTCAAGTCCCTTTTAGATCTGTCCGTCGGGCGGATCTTGCCTAAACACACTTTTTGGCTGGGGCGTTCTTGGGTACGTTTGCTTCAGTCGTCCCCTGCCATGGCAAGAGTAGGCATTAGAGACGCCCTGGTAGTCGTGCATGCCTTCATCGAGGCCAGGCACTTTTCCCGCGATGGGCCCGGGCACCTGATGATCGGCATGTGAACGCGAAAATGCTAGGAGCACCGATACGAGCAGACCGGTCCCTGAGCGGGCGCTTGCTCATTGGACGTCTGGAAGATCTTTCCGCAGCTCCGTGACGCCCGCATCGGGCGTTGAGTCCCGATGCCGGCCGGGCTAGTCTGCCGCACTAAAACCTGTTGACGTCGATAACCGCCTGCGCGAATTCCCGCGGTGCTTCCTGCGGGAGGTTGTGGCCGATGCCTCCCTTGAGGTCCCGGTGCTCGTATTTGCTGGCGAACTTGCTGGCATAGGTGCTGGGCGCCGGATGCGGGGCGCCGTTGGCGTCACCTTCCATCGTGATTGTGCGCACGCCTATGGTGGGCGCCGTCGCGAGCCGCTGCTCGAACTCGTCGTACCTCGGCTCGCCTGCGGCAAGACCTTGCCGCCAGCGATAGTTGTGTACGGAAATCTCCACGTGATCGGGATTGTTGAAGGCAGCGGCACTGCGTTCGAAGGTGGCGTCGTCGAACTTCCACTTCGGTGAGGCCTGCTGCCAGATCAGTTTCGCGAAGTCGTGCGTGTACTTCTGATAGCCATCGCGTCCGCGGTCCGTGGCCAGGTAGAACTGGTACCACCACTGAAACTCGGCCTCAGGCGGCAGCGGCATCTTGCCCGCCGCCTGACTGCCAATCAGGTAGCCACTGACGGATACCAGCCCGTTACAGCGCTCTGGCCAGAGGGCAGCAAGGATGCATGCCGTGCGCGCGCCCCAATCGAACCCTGCGATGACGGCTTTCTGCATGCCCAGCGTATCCATCAGCGCGATGATATCGAGCGCAACGGCCGCCGGCTGGCCGTTGCGCATGGTTTCCTTCGACAGGAAGGTCGTCGAACCATAGCCGCGCAGGTACGGAACAATCACGCGGTATCCGCGCGACGCGAGCAGAGGCGCGACGTCGACGAAGCTGTGGATGTCATAGGGCCAGCCGTGTAGCAGAACGACGGCTGGCCCGTTCGCAGGGCCAGCCTCCGCGTAGCCGACGTTGAGTAGCCCTGCGTTGATCTGCTTGATCGATGCAAAGGCCGCATGGGTACCCGGCTTGGTCGAGGGCAGGGGCGCCGGCTTCGATTGATTGGTCTGGGCTTTGGCGGACGTTAAAACGCCAAACTGTACTGTAGCGAGCGTCAAGGCGGCCGTGCCCAGAAAGCCTCGACGAGGCAGATCGATTTTCTCGGTCATTTTTTTCTCCTAGTGCTGATACGGAATCGTTCATCGGGTCAGCGCTTTACTTATCTTGGCGTGGCGGCGATTACCGGTAGCACGGCACCTTTGCGTCATAGCCACCAGAATCGAAACGACGATGTTGCTGCCAGTGCGATCAGACAACTGTTACTGTTCTTGTATAGCACCGGATTTGCTCGCGTTCATAAAAATAGCCGAGACAAGGCGCCAGCTTGTACACGCCTGGTCGTGCGGCCGGCCCGCGTTGGCGCCTTGCCCGTAAGCTTGTATAGGTCGTCAGTCAAGCGATCGTACCGCCCCACTGCGTAGAGCTTTGCCATCACCACGAGGTGCTTGACGAGGTGGCCAGGGAAGCCAGCTTCCCGAAGCTTGTCGGCCCAGGCCGAGAGCGGCACATTGCGGTAGCGAATCGTCCGACCGAGCGCCTCGGAGAAGGCGCGCGCATAGTGTTCAAGGTCGGCGGACTCGGGGCCGGTCAGGTTGTAGATGTTGCCGATATATGGCGCGAGGTCGTCGAGGATCACGGACACAGCGCGCGCCACATCCAGAGCCGAGATCGGCGACGTCCGACCGCTACCGAGCGGCAACGCCAGCTCGTCGTTGCCATTGCGCMGCGTGAAGGTTCAGGTGCGGCCATCGGCGCTGGAGGTGTAGCGCTCCACCATCTGTGGGTGGACTTTGCCCTGTGCATCCATGCCGAACGGCGTGTCGTAGATCGCATAGCCATGGTTGCGCGTCAAGAACGCGGCTGTCCAGATCGGATCGAGAATCTTCAGGTCCGACTGCGGCACCACTTTCTGGTCCCGCGCTAGCGCAAGCGGATTCGCGCCGGCCATCGGCGCGCCAAGCACGAGCCCCGGCGAACCCCCTCTTCATCGTCAGCACGGAACGGCTCCTTTCAGGCGGCGCATGGAATCAGGCGACCTCGACAATCAGTTCGATTTCCAGGCAGGCGCCGAGCGGCAACTGCGGCACTCCGAACGCGCTGAGCGCGTGCTGGCCGCGCGTGCCAAACACCTCGGCGAACAGTTCGCTGGCGCCATTGGTCACGAGGTGCTGCTCAGTGAAGTCCGCGGTCGAATGGACGAGGCTCGTCAGCTTGACGATACGCACGATTGCATTGAGGTCGCCGGTGGCGGCGTGCAGCGTCGCGAGCAAGTCGATGGCAACCAGGCGGGCCGCCGCAATACCGTCGGCGGTGCGCAGGTCACCACCGAAGCGGCCGGTTCGAACCTGGCCATTGATGCGGGAGAGATGGCCGGATACGTGGATCAGGTTGCCGGACCGCACGCTCGGCACGTAGGCTGCCGCCGGGCCCGAAGCCTTGGGCAGTTCGATGCCTAGCTGCGTGAGCCTGTCGTAGACCCCAGGCGCCGGGGCGAACACCGGACCGTTCGGTTTCAGGCGCATGCCGGGCTTGAGATGCTTCCATGGCAGCTCCGCCGGATCGGCGATGAACGGACCGGGCGCACGCACCACGAAAATGTCTTCCGCGATTGAGGCGAAGTCGGCGCGGAAATGCACTGAGCTCTTGTTCACGAGGATCTTCATCCCCGCCGGTTCGATGCCGACCGCGCGGTACATATTGCGGTCGAGCAGTTGTGCCTTGGTCGAGCTAACGGCAACGAGCACGCCATCGATCCGCAGTCGCGCCATGGGTCCCATGTCGGCAGCCTTGCCATGCATCATTGGTCCTCCGTAGACGAACTTGCCTTCGGACAGCGCCTCCACCTCGAAGGTCGCGCGCAGTGGGGCATCCTCGCCCACCTGTGGGCAGCCGCCGAGCGCAATATCGATCTTCGCGCCGACACCTGTCTGGTGCGCTGCCGCGGCCGCGGCGGGATCGCAGATGATCCCGATCGCGGCGTTCTGCGCGCCGGCCTTGAGAAGCGCACGCAGCATCCCCATGGTGTTGCCATCGCCGCCGACGCCCGGGTTGTCCTGCGTGTCCGCGAGGATCACCGGCCGCGTGGCCTTTTGCGCGATCCGCATGGCACGCTGCACCGCTGCATCCGGCTCCTCGAACTGCACGGCCCACTGGTTCTCCGGTTCGCAGATGCGCGCGAACAGTGTGTCGACGGCCTGCTCGACGCGCAGCTTGTCGAAGCCGTACCCCCAAACCACAGGACCACACTCGGCGAAGTCGGCCGCGGGAAAGCCCGGCGTGAACGACAGCGACAGCACGCCTTGCCGCTCCAGTTCTTCGAGTTGCCCGTAGATGCCTTGAGCGGGTTGCATCATCGTGGACATGCTGTTGACCGGAATCATGAACGGCACGCGCCGTGCTACCAGGTGCGCACGCGTCCCCCGCCTGCCAAGTTCCAGGAGCAGTTCGGCCGCGCGCTTACCTGTGGCGGCCATGTCCACATGCGGATAGGTGCGATACGCTACCACGCCGTCCGATAGAGCGAGCATCCGCTCGGTGACGTTGGCATGCAGGTCCAGCGAGACTACGATCTTCATGTCGGGGCCGGCCACGGCGCGGATGCGCGCCAGCAACTCTCCCTCTCCATCGTCGAGGTGCTGGGCCACCATGGCGCCATGCAGGTCAAGATAGATCGCGTCGTACGAGGCCGTCGTCACCGCCTCCACAATTTCTCCGGCGATGCGCTCGTAGGCATCGGTCGTGACGTGGGCCGAGGCACCGGCGGCCGCCCAGATCRCCGGCGTGACGGCGTGACCATGCTCGCGCACGTGGTGGATGAAGCCGCTGATCGGCACGTTCACGTTCAGCAGGTCATAAATCGCCTCGCCGCGGACCATGGCGGGAAAGTCCTCGCCACGGACGAAGCTCTCGTAGGTGGCCATGGTTGGGGCGAACGTATTGGTTTCGTGTTGGAAACCGGCAACTAGGATATTCAAGTGAGAACTTCCTGGGACTGGATGCTGGGACCGTGCCGGGTGGAATTACTGAGGCGTCAGCTTGATTGAGTGGGCGAGCTTCCTGAACTTTTGGGTCTCGTCGGCGTAGAACGCCGCAGAAGCCTCGAGCGTCTGCGGCTTCATCGGCTGAACGCCGGAGAGCGCAAGGGCCTTGATCAGTTCGGGCGACTGCAGCGCCCGCTGCGAGGCCTCCAGCAATATGCGTGCACGTTCTGCAGGGATGCCGGTCCTGCCCATGACGCCCAGCCAGATCGAATAGACGAACTCGGACCTGCGCGCGACGCTGGTTTCGGAGATCGCCGGCACATCGGGCAGGGTTCGCATGCGCTGCGTGTCCAGCACTGCGATCGCCTTGATCTTGTGTGACTCGAGCAGTTGGGTGGAGGCACCGAGGTTTGGCAGGATCGTGATGTCTATCTGGTGACCGGTCAGATCCGCCAGCATCGGCGTGGCGCCCTTGTACGGCACCTGCAGCATCTTGGCGCCGGTCAGCTGCGCCATGTACTCTGCGACGATGTGGTACATCGTCCCATAGCCCGGATTGCCGAAGGTCAGGCTCTGGCTGCCCGGCTGTTTGCCGGCCGCAATGATTTGTTCGAGCGAGTTGTACGGCAGGTCGCTGCGAGCCATGAGCACGAGCGGGTGGATCGAGACCGGCGCCAGCAGCGCAAGGTCCTCCGACTTGTACTTGGCGCTGGCCAGCGCCAGCGGCGTCAGGATGGCTTCGTTGGGCGAACCCATGATCAGCGTGTAGCCATCGGCGGGACGGCTCAGTAGCCGCTGCACCGCCAGCGCGCCGCCGGCACCGGGCAGATTTTCGATGACCACGGGCTGGCCGAGTGCCTTGGCCATCGTCGGCTGCATGGCCCGCGCAAGTACGTCAGCGGGCCCCCCCGGCGGGAATGCGACCAACATCGATATCGGCTTGGTGGGAAACGCGTCGGCGGCGGATGCCGGCGCGCTGGTCAGAGTAATCCCCAGGAGGGCGGCGCTAAGCGCCATCCAGCGTTTGTGGGCGGGTGGTCCTTGGTCTCGCATGTCGTCCTCGACTCTCTTATTGCCTTCGCTTAGATGACGTAAATTAGTTGGTGAGGAACATTGTTGTCTTTGAAGTTCGCTGGAGCAATAGCAACTTTTTTCTAGATCGTTGCTCTATGGGCAACGTTGGCGGGTGGCGGATCAGGACCGCACAGGCGGTGCAGGCAAAGCTGTCGCAAGTGTGTGAACGTCGTGTATCTGATGTATGTCTCGTTGGCGGTCGAATGTACTGTTTTGTGTCTTGTCCGGTATCGGATTCAAATCGTCGGGTCCTCGCCCCGACGCTCTCTCCCGAAAGCCACAATGGGAGCCAATCAGGCGGCACGAAATGAAGAAATCAGACATCGAGCGATGCAGTGGCGTCCGCGGCAGCTCAACAATCATCGGCACATCGGCGCCGAAAGCACGGCATCTCCATCACAGATCAGTTGGGCTTCGGCGCAGTCGCTGGCTGAGACAACGCGCGCGCCACACGACGGGCTTGCAGTTGCTGCGCCCGGTTCGCATCGGCCTTTGAAACCTGTCCCGCCTCCCGCCCCGCCAGATCCACGCGTGCTGCACCTTCCACCAGGCAGGTCCAGTAGCGGGTGCCGCGGCACCAGGTCCGGATCGCGTGGCGCAATACCGGCTCGCTCAGGCCAAGTTCCTGCGCCTGCGGGACGAGATCCTCGAAGTTGCCGATCTTGAGCGGCAACTTGGGCGCAGGATTCTTCGGAAAGGTTTGCGGGAAGCGCTTTTGCAGCGTCGCGATGGCTTGCAGCACCGGATCAACGGGCTTAGCGGGCTCATTAAGGGGCGTCGCTGGGCGGGCCGAAGCCTTCGGGGGGGGCGCGACGCGTCTTGGCCCGTGGCGCGGCCTTGGCTTGCCTTGCCAGTTGTTCCTTCAATGCCGCCAGCTGTTCGAAGCCCATCGTGCCCAGCCATAAAAGAACGCCCACATTTGCGGAATTTGAGGTCGCCATTAGCCGAAATAACGATCTGCAACATCAACTATCAGCAGCGACGTGCGCAAGGGCTGCCTATTTCAAGCGCAGGAGCGGAATCAGTCGTCGACTATGTGATTGGTCAACGCATGAAGAGGAATGGGCACATGCGCTGGACGATCCCGGGAGCCAATGCACTGCTGCAGGTGCGATGTGCCGTTCTCAATGGCGAGGACATAAGCAATTTCAGGCGTTGATACCCGCCTGACAGGCGATCGAGGGATTTTCGAATGTATTCCCTGCGTCATAGAAGGTGCCCCCGATTTTGGCCGCTCCCTCCAAGGTTCGAAGGGGCAGTGCACGGCGCGCTCGATCGATAGCGCAGTGCTCAGGGCGCCGGCTCCTGCGGATCGAAATCCAACTCGATCCTGGCGCCGTTGGGGTCGTGCAGGAACAGTTGCCAGATGCCGGTGCCCGGCTGCCGCCCGAGGTTGAACGGAACATCCAGCTGGCGCAGATGATGCGCGACACGGGGGAGATTGGTCGCGCTGAATGCCATGTGATCCAGCACACCCGCGGTGGATACCGGTAGCTCGTCTTTCGCGACCAGGTGAATGATGGGCGCGCTAGCCGCATAGAGCCACGCGCCCGGAAACGAGAACGGCGGGCGCTCACCGGTCTCGAAGCCAAGTACGTTGGTATAGAACGCCACGCTGTCTTCCAGCGCCGCGGTGAGTACGGTGAAGTGGTTCATTCCGGCAATCGCCATGCATTGCTCCTATTCTGCAGGAGCCCAGGGGCTCCCTATCGTTACGCTAAATATCGTCAGTGCCCCCCCGGAAGCCGGGCGAAGGCGTGATCATTCCCACCTCGGTCTCCGACGCGACGCCAAGAAGAAAGATCCGCTGGGGTTCAAGAGGTTGCCGTCGCGCATGGTCGCGGCGAGTTGGTGGCGCCGATCCTCCGGCTGGAGGGCGGCGCCCGGTTCTCCCGGGCGTTTTGTCCAAATCCGTCCAAATCGATTCCTTCCTTTTGATCCCTGAATCCGGGTAGGCAGTCAGGTATGGTCGGCCAATGCCTGGCCGCCACGCCAGCCGTAGTGTCGCCGCGCAAGAAGATATGATGCATGATATATTCTCTTGGCGTCAACATTGGTATCCGGCTGGAAGCCTGCCGTACGTCCTGTGTTGTCGTCTCTCTTGGACAAGGAACGCCTTTTCAGGCAAAGGATGTCTCGATGAAGTTCATCAGTCATGGCCCGGGAACCGGGGCGGATACGCTGGTTTTGAAGGAAGCCCACCCCCCCGCGGTAGCCGCCCACGAAGTGCTGGTCCGCGTGGCGTTCGCCGGCGTCAACCGCCCGGACGTTTTGCAACGGCTAGGGTTGTACAATCCGCCGCCGTCCGCATGCCCGTACCTGGGCCTGGAGATTTCGGGCACGGTCGAGCAGGTAGGCGAATCGGTCACGCAGTGGAAAGTCGGCGATCGAGTCTGCGCCTTGACGCACGGTGGCGGCTACGCGGAATTCTGTGCCGCCGACGCGCGGCATTGCCTGCCGGTGCCCACAGGGATGACGCTGGAGCAAGCGGCGGCGCTACCGGAAAACTACATCACGGTATGGGCCAACCTGTTCGCCGGCAAGCTGGTGTCGCGCGGCAAGACCATCCTGATCCATGGCGGCAGCAGCGGCATCGGCATTACAGCCATCCAGATGTCCCGCGAGCTTGGCGCCGAGGTCATCGTCACCGCCGGCAATGCGCAAAAGCTGGCGATCTGCCGGCAGCACGGCGCCACGCATCTGATCAACTACCGCGAGCAGGACTTCAATGACGTCGTCTCGGAGGTAACGCAGGGCAAGGGCGTCGACGTGGTGCTGGATATGGTGGGCGGGCGCTACATCGAAATGAACCTGCGCGCGCTGGCGCTGGACGGCTCGCTGGTCCAGATCGCGTTCCTCGAGGGCAGCCGTGTTGATATCGACCTGCTGCCGGTTATGCTCAAGCGGCTCAAGATGACGGGCTCCACGCTGCGGGCGCGCACCCCGGAAAGCAAGGCGGCGCTGATCGTGGGTTTGCACGACGCGTTCTGGCCCGTGCTGGACCAGGGCCGGTGCCTGCCGCTCATTCATTGCGTGATGCCGCTTGCCGATGCGGGCAAGGCGCATGCGTTGATGGAGTCGAGCACGCACGCCGGCAAGATCCTGCTCAAGGTGGCATAGGCAGGTACGTCCAGGGCTGCACCGCCGATGGTCGTGCGGCCCTGCTATCGGGCTTGCGTGTCAGCCGGGGTCATCCTGCACCGGGGTGTCCCCGACGAGGAAGTCGATCAACGCGCGCGACGCCGCCGACAAACGCCGATGTGGCGCAAAAACCAGTGAAAACGGCCGGGGCCGGCCGTGAGCATGGGCCAGTACTTCCACGAACACGCCGTCCCGGATGCGCTGGTCCGCGATGAACCTGTAGGTCTGGCAGATGCCCAGCCCTTGCTCTGCCAGCGACACGACGCCTAGCACATCGTCGGAGACCTGCAAGCCGCCCGACGGTGTCCACTCCACATCGGCGCCGTCGTCCCTGAACGCCCAGGGCCCAACCCGGCCGGTGCTGGGCATCACGAAGTGCAGGCAGGCATGGCCCGCGAGGTCGCCGATGGCCTGCGGCGTGCCCGCGCGCTTCAGGTAGGCCGGCGTGGCGACCACGCATAGCTCGGCATCTTCCAGCTTGCGCGCCACCAGCCCGCTGTCCGGCAGCTTACCCAGGCGTATGGCGACGTCGAACCCCTCTGCCACCAGGTCCACATTACGATTGGTGATGTTCAGTTCGATCTGCACATCAGGATAGCGCTGCGTGAAGCGCCGCAGCATCGGGGGAAGCCGATAGTGGCCGTAGGTCGTCGGTACGCTGAGGCGGACGCGCCCGGTCAATTCGCCATCCTGCCCTTGGATGGCCCGTTCGGCATCGTCGATCAGTGCGAAGGCGGCGCGGGTGCTCTCCAGGTACAGACGGCCTGCCTCGGTCAGGTTGAGACGCCGGGTGGTACGCCGCAATAGCTGGATGCCTAGACGGGACTCGAGGCGGGCAATCGCACGGCTGATGACCGACGGGGTGGTCGAAAGTGCGATGGCCCCCGCCGTGACCGATCCCTTATCCACGACCACGATAAACGCCTCCACATCGCTCAGATGATCAAATCGACGCCCCATTATTGCCTCTGAAGAACAGGTGATTTCCCTATGCGGGAGTTTATCGCCGCAAGCGGCTTGAATAAAGTGTGTGCATTCGCCGCGTGCGCAGCGGCGCGAACGGTTCGAGCTATCGGGGGAAAAATGAAACAGATGCACAAGCTTGCCGCCGGTGCGGTAATGGCAATGGCCGCGTTTGGCGCGCAGGCCGGTAACGTCCTGGTGGTGCTCTCCGACTCGGATCACCTGGACCTGAAGGATGGCAAGGTATTCGAAACCGGGTTCTACCTGAACGAGCTGATGCAGCCGGTAAAGCGCTTGCTCGACGCCGGCCACGCTGTCACGTTTGCTACGCCCAGGGGCAATGCGCCTACGGTGGACAAGTCGTCGATCGACAAGATGTATTTCAACGGTGACGAAGCCGCGCTCCAGGCGCACAAGGTGTTGATGGAGCGCCTGGAGATCACCTTGCGCGGCAGGTCACCGGTGATCAGCTTGTCGCGCGTGGAGCAGATTGGCTACGACCGCTTTGATGCCGTGTACATCCCCGGCGGGCATGCGCCGATGCAGGACCTGCTGCAAAGCCCGGAGCTTGGCAAGCTGCTGGCAAGCTTCCATGCACGTGGCAAGACCACGGCGCTGGTTTGCCATGGCCCTATTGCGTTGTTATCGACGCTGCCGGATGCGCGTAGCTATGTGCAAGCGCTCCAGGCCGGAGCGGATGTGCAAGCCGCTCCGGCCTGGATCTATGCGGGCTATCGGCTTACGGTGATCAGTAATGTGGAAGAGGAGCAGGCGAAAGGCTTGCTGAACGGCGGGGCGATGAAGTTCTATCCGCAGACGGCGCTGGAGAAGGCCGGCGCGCGCTATGGCAGCAACGTGGCGCCGTGGACGCCCCATGTGGTCGTGGACCGCGAGTTGATCACAGGGCAGAACCCGGCTTCGGCACTGGCCGTTGCCGGCAAGTTGATGGAACGCCTGAAGTAGGCCCCCGAGTCTGCTCAGCCGCGGCCGGAGGGCGTTTCCCCGAGCCGCGCGCTGAGGTAGTCAAGAAAGGATGTAATGCGCGAGGACAGCAACGTGTTGCGGTAATAGACCGCATGGATGGGCTGCTCGAGCTCCACGGTGCCTGCATCAGCACCTGGACCAGGTCGCCCCGGCCCCGGTCCGCTTGCGTCATGTAGTCGGCCAGGCAGGCAATGCCTTCGACGGCGAGCGCGAGCTTCAGCAGGGTCTCGCCGCTGGGGGCGCGCAGGCCGGGCTCGATCCACAGGGTGTCACCAAGCGCATGGCGTAGGGGCCATTGGTTGAACGTGTCCGGTTGGGTGAATGCGAGCAGGCTGTGGCTGGTGAGTGCGCTGACATGCTTGGGTTTGCCGCGCGCCTTGAGATACGCGGGGTTGGCCACCAGGCGCAGGCGGCTGTTGCACACCGCACGCGCATGCAGGGTGGCGTTCCGCAGCGCGCCAATGCGGATCGCCACGTCGGTGCAGGGGCTGCAGTATCGTGCCTTCCCGCCTGCGGGAGTAAGCCGCCGGGAGTCAGAAGATACTTGCCCGAGGCGCAAGAATCGCGCTTGCATGGCTAGCCGGGTCAGGCGATGGTCTGCACGGTGCCCCCCTCTGCCCGGATCGCCGCGCCATTGACCACCGCGGCCCGCTCGCTGGCGAGAAAGGCGACCACGTTGGCAACTTCAGCCGGTTTCGCAAGGCGATAGATTAGCGAGGAGGGGCGGTTCTCCTGCATGAACTTTCGTTCCGCGTCGGCGTAGGACAAGTCAGGGTTCACCGACTTGATGAAGGCTTTGAGGCTTTCCGTTTCGGTGGGGCCCGGCAGCACGGCGTTCACTGTGACGGCGGTGCCTTTCGTGAGTTCGGCCAGGCTGCGCGAAATGGAGAGTTGCGTCGCCTTGCTGGCGCTGTAGTGCGCCATCGAAGCCATCGGCGTGAGCGCGACCTCGCTGGAGATGAAGATTACGCGGCCGTGGCCCCGATCGAGCATGCCCTTCATGTAAGTGCGGGCGAGGCGCACACCGCTCCACACATTGACGTCGAAGATGCGTTGCCAGTCTGCATCGGAGGTGCTGAAGAAATGGCTGAGCGCGTAGGTGCCGATGTTGTTGACCAGGATATCGATCTCGGGAAACGCCTCGGCCGCCAGCTTCTCGCTGCCTGCAACGCTCATGTCCGCGACAAGCGCCAGCGAGCGGCCGGCGCCAAAGCGCGCGTTGAACGCCCCTACCACTTGCTCGACGTTCGCGGCGTTGCGCCCATTGACGATGACCCGCGCGTCGTCCTCCAGCAATTGCGCGGCGATGGCATGGCCGATTCCGGATGTGGATGCGCTGACCAGCGCGGTCTTGTCTTTCAGGTTCAGATCCATGATGTATCTCGAAATATTGATAAAGACAGCAGATCGATGCCCGCCATTTCRGGTTGAAGTATGGCGGGCCATAACTCCTTTGATAACGGCATGCAATGGAATATGATTGTTGAATTCAATTCGTTTCATTCAGAAGATGGATAGTCGCAGCGGTGAGATGCTGGTGTTCACGAAAATCGTGGAAACAGGCAGTTTTTCAGCGGCGGGAAAAGTGCTGGACCTGACTGCATCGGCCGTGAGCAAGCTGCTTGGCAGGATCGAAGAGCGGTTGGGTGTGCAATTGGTGCGCCGTTCCACCCGGCAATTGGTCATCACCAATGAGGGAAAGCACTTCTATGACAGCTGCGTTCGGATATTGAATGACATAGAAGAAGCCGAGCAGGGCGTTTCGCAGGGCACGGTAGCGCCGCACGGCGTCCTGCGCGTCAATGTGTCATTGCCGTTCGGCACGCATCACCTGATTCCCCTCGTTCCCGAATTTCATCAGCGCTATCCGGAAATCACGCTCGATATCTCGCTCACCGATGCGCTGGTCGACCTGCAGCGCGAACGTATCGACGTGGCGATCCGCATGGGGCCACTGGCCGATGCGAGTTTCCGCGCGCGTGTGCTGGGCGAGAGCCGGCGCGCGGTGGTAGCGTCGCCAGCTTACGTGGCGGCGCACGGACGCCCGCAAACGCCGGAGGACTTGCAGCGGCATCGGTGCCTGGGCTTTAACTTCAGGCGTTCGCTGGACGAGTGGCCGTTCCTGGTCGATCGACATACCGTCTATATGCCGATGCGTGGCGACATGCTGACCAATAATGGCGAGACCATGCGCCAGCTGACGCTGGATGGGATGGGCATCAGCCGCCTCGGCCTGTTTCACGTGGCGAGGGATATCGAGGCGGGCCGCCTGGTGGAACTGCTGAGGGAATACAACCCGGACGATAAGGAGGAGATCCATGCGATCTTCAGCAACCAGCGCTATATGCCGCTGCGCGTGCGGGTGTTCATCGATTTCCTGGTTGAACGGATCGGGCCGGAACTGCGTCGCTTTGCAGCCAGCTAGCGTGGCGCAAGGCGCAGGCGCTCCGAGGCATTGCCCGGGAGCGCTGCGGTGCCAGGAGAGTCAGGCAACCTGATGCATCTCATGCAGCTCGAACTCGCCGATGCAGTGGCCGGCGGCTTCGCGGAATGCCTGGATGTAATYGCTCGCCAGATGGCTGCGCCATTGTTCCGCCGAAGCCCATTGCTCGACGAAGGTCACCAGGCCGGGTTCGGTGTTCGATACATGCAGCTCGTATCGGAGGCAGCCGGGCTGCTGGTTGGCCGACGCGACCACCTTGATCTGTTCGGCGATCATGCGGTTTTCAAGGCCGGGCCTCGCCCGCGCGTGAGCGATGATAGTCAGGGTATTTTTCATGAGGCACCTCAACGCTGAGCCGCTGCGGGCGGGTACTGGTTCGCGTCTTCCGGAGACGGGCCGCCATGCAGCCAGTTCACCACCCAGCCGCTCTCCAGGATGTTGAGCGTTTGCGAGCCCGCCGGCAGCCATGCCTCGTGCTCCACGCCGCCGGGCGCACGGAAGAACCCGCCGTTTTCCACGTTGTAGCGCACGCCGCTGGATTCAAACACATGGGTGCCGCCAACCAGGATCACATGGGACTCCGCGAGATCATGCGTGTGGGGCTTGATATGCACCGCGATGGGCGTGCGGAACATCAGCATCGTCAGTCCCCTCTTCTGGTCGACATGCAGGATCGCGTATTCGGGCGAGTTCCTTCCCAGCGCGGGAATGGTCTTCTCCCATTTGAGCGCGGCGGGATTGATCAGGGAAGGGAGCGGGGCAGCGGATGCAGCGGGGGTGGCCGCATCCGCCGGATGCGCAGCACCGAGCGAAAAGAGGAGAGCGGCGAAGGCGGAGGCCAAGGTGGCCTTCGCGGCAAAAAAGGCTATACCGCGCGGTGCGCGCGCCTCGGAGAGAATCGTGTCCATGATGTTCCTTGTGAGCGGCCTGGTTGAAGACACTGTTTTCAACGACAACCTGGAACATAGTATTGGCGAGAGCGACTCCCTCAACTAGAGGGCGCAATGGAACTTCAAGCTGGAAAAAAATTCAGGGATGGCCAGGCGCAATCAGGCAGTTTCCGGCGCCGGGGCGGTCAGACCTGTTCTTCTTCCCGCGATGCCATCCACTCCAGCAGCACCGTCTTGCCCCACTGGATATCGTCGCGAATGGCTGCGGATGCTATCTTGGCGTCACCTCGGGTAAGGCCATCGAGCACGCGATAGTGAGGATGCTCTTCCAGGCTTTCCCGGCTGGCCTGCAGCTCCGTGTGGAAGATATGCAGCAAAGGACCCATGCGCACCCACATACTCTCGACGACGGAGAACAGGTTGGGCAGGTGCGATGCGGCGAGCAGTTCGAAGTGGAACTTGCGGTTCTGGCTGGCCGCCTCGCGCGGGCTGGTCGCCACGGCCTTGATAAAGGCTTCGTGCGTCTTGCGCAGGCGGGCAATCTCCTGCGGCGTGATGCGCGCCGCGGCCGCCTCGGCGGCCGCGCCTTCCAGCAGCGTGCGCATCAGCTGGATCTCCGCGACGGTGCCCGGATCCAGCTCGGGCACGGTGATGGAGGTGGCGGCCGTCATGGTCAGGGCCTGCTCGCTTACCAGCCGGAAGATCGCCTCGCGCACGGGGGTGGTGCTTGTTCCCATCGATTCGGCCAGCTCCGCCACGCGCAATCGCTCGCCCGGCACGTACTTGCCGCTCATCAATGCGGATCGGATCTGGTCATAGACGCGTGACGACAGATTGCTCTTCTCCACGCGCGCGAGTTCTTTCATAACGTCTAGTCTCGATAAATGGTGTTCAGGGGCACATCATATATGATATGCAATGCTGCCCCGTCCGTTATGGCATGACGCGTTCCGGCTCCGGCGGCTAGCCCAGCAGGTAATCCACCAGCAGGTCGATCTGCGCCGTCACCATATGCTCGCCCCGGTGGATCCGGCATCCGCGCGCCTTTGCCGCCAGCAGGAGGGCGGTTTCCGCCGGCTGCATGATGACCTCGGCCACGAGGCTGCTAGGATCAAGCAGGACGGGGTCCAGCGGCAGCGGATCCTCGGGTTTCAGGCCGAGAGAAGTCCCGTTGACAATCAGATCCCATTGCCCGGCCGCGCCTTCGGCGGAGCCGACAGCCGCATCGGGCCGTTTGGCTTTCAATTGTGCCACCAGCAAGTCAGCCTTATCCCGCGTGCGGTTGACGATGGTCAGCTGCCGCACGCCCGCATCGAGCAGGGCGGCGGCGACCGCCGTCGCGGCGCCGCCCGCGCCCAGCAGCAAGGCGCGCTTGCCGGCCGGGTCGATCCCCTGGCCGCGAAGGCCCGTCACGAATCCCACGCCGTCGTACATGCGGCCGATAAAGCGGCCGTCGGGTGTGCGGCGCGCGACATTGCACACGCCGAGATGCGCCGCGATACCTTCGAGCCCATCGCACAGCGCCGCCATCTGCTGCTTGTGCGGCACGGTGACGATTACGCCGGCCAGGTTTTCCACCAGGCGCAGTCCCTCTAGCGCTGCGGGCAGTTGCGCCGGCGAGACCTTCCATGGCACGAGCACGGCGTTCAGCCCCAGCGCCGCCACGCGGGCGTTGAAGAAGGTGGGCGTTCGCACGTGGTGGGTGGGGTAGGCGAGGATCACGACGACCCGGGTGCGGCCGTCGATGGGCGCCACGGGCAAGCTGCTTGTCTCTGACATTGTTGGGTGCTCCGGAAGAATCAAGAAGGGTCAAAAAGGACTGCAAACAAGGCGCCGGCAAAAAACCTTCTTGCCAGGCACCGATAATGATGTAGGATATATCCTATATGATGTATTGAAAAGGCGCAGCGGGATCGGGTTCGATACGCGAACCGGCGGCGAACCAGCGCCATCGACGGAGGAGAGAACGTGCAAGCAGTATTTGGCTCGCCCGGACGCTATGTCCAGGGTGCGGGGGCATTGGATCTGCTGGGCGAACATGTCGCCCGGCTTGGCCGCGACGCCGTGCTGGTCGCGGACAGCATGGTGATGGCCATGATTGGCGAGCGGGTCGGGCGGCTATGCAGTGCCGCGGCGGTCGCGCTGCGCAGCGTCGGCTTTGACGAAGGGCTGACCCCGCAACTGGTCGCCCGGCTGGTCGACGAACTGGGCGGCACCGCGCCAGCCGTGATCATCGCCGCGGGTGGCGGGCGCAGCATCGATGCGGGCAAGGCGCTTGCGGATCATTACCGGGCGCCCGTCATCACGGTGCCCACGGTGGCGTCCAACGACGCGCCCACCAGCAAGAACTATGTCCTGTACGACGAACAGCATCGGCTGCTGGCGGTCAGGCATCTGTCCTATAGCCCCGTTTGCGTGATTGCCGACACCGCGCTGATCTCGCAGGCGCCCGCGCAGATGCTGCTGGCCGGCATTGGCGACGCGATCTCCAAGTCCTTCGAGGCCGCGCAGTGCGCGGCCGCCCTGCAGGGCCGGAACATGTTCGGCACCCGGCCCTTGCTGTCGGCGCAAGCGCTGGCGCGGGAATGCCACCGCGTGCTGGTGGCGGATGCGCAGGGTGCGCTGGCCGTCGCGGGATCGGGCCAGCCGGATGCGGCGTTCGAGCGCGTGGTGGAAGCTACCATCCTGATGTCTGGGCTGGGTTTTGAAAGCGGTGGCCTGTCGATTGCGCATGCGTTGACGCGCGGGTTGTCCACGCTGCGCGAGGCCAGGCGCGCAGCGCACGGCTTGCAAGTGGCCTATGGCCTGCTGGTCCAGCTAGAACTGGAGCAGCGCACGGATGGTGCCCGCGCAGAAATCGAGGCGCTCTACCGGCAAATCGGGCTGCCGCTCAGCCTGAACGGCCTTGGGCTTGGCGACGCCACGCGTGAGGAACTCGAGGCCGCGGCGGAGCTGTCATTGGCCGCGCCCCACATGAAGAATTTCTCGCGCGAGCTGAGTGCTGCCGATATCGCGGATGCGATGCAGGTAGTGGAAGCCCGCGCGCTCGCGACACTACGGTAAGCCCACGGCAAGCCCACAAGAAGCTGGAGACGACATGAGGTTGAACGATGCGGCATTGATGCGCACGCAGGCGTACATCGATGGCGAATGGACCCAGGCCGATGACGGCGCGCGCTTCGCGGTTGCCAATCCGGCCTGCGGCGCGGTGATTGCCGAGGTGCCCGACATGGGCGAAGCCGAAACCCGACGCGCGATTGCCGCTGCGGAGCAGGCGCTTGCGTCCTGGCGCGCCACTACGGCCAAGCACCGGGCCGACAGCCTGCGCCGCTGGTACGACTTGATCCGATTGCACCAGGCCGATCTTGCGGCGCTGATGACGGCTGAGCAGGGCAAGCCGCTGGCCGAAGCCGAGAGCGAGGTGGTCTACGGTGCGTCATTCGTGGAGTGGTTCGCGGAAGAAGCCACGCGGACCTACGGCGAACTGATTCCTGCGCCGGCCGGTGACCGCCGGCTGATGGTCATCAAGCAGCCGGTAGGCGTGGTCGCTGCGCTCACGCCATGGAACTTCCCGGTGGCGATGGCCACGCGCAAAGTCGCGCCAGCGCTGGCGGCGGGCTGTACAGTGGTGCTCAAGCCCGCCTCCGAGACGCCGCTGTGCGCACTGGCGCTGGCCGAACTGGCCCACCGTGCGGGCATTCCGCGCGGGGTCTTCAATGTGGTGACCAGCGCGCGCGCCGCGGTCATTGGCGCGGTGCTAGCGCAGAGTCCCGCTGTGCGCAAGCTGTCGTTCACCGGCTCCACTCGCGTCGGCCGGCTGCTGATGGTGCAGTCCGCCGCCAATATCAAGAAGCTGTCCCTCGAGCTCGGCGGCAATGCGCCGTTCATCGTGTTCGAAGACGCCGACCTGGACGCGGCGGTACGTGGGGCGATGGTGTCCAAGTACCGCAACGCGGGGCAGACCTGCGTCTGTGCCAACCGCATGTTCGTGCACGCCGCCGTCTACGACGAATTCGCGCGTCGGCTTTGCGATGCCGTGGCTGCCCTGAAGGTGGGCGACGGCAGCGGGTCCGGCATCACCATGGGGCCACTCATCAACGCGCGCGCTGCCAACCGCGTGCACGAGATGGTAACGGACGCGGTGGAGCTAGGGGCCCGCGTGCTGGCCGGTGGCCAGCGGCAGGATGCGGGCGGCGCGTTCTATGCGCCGACCGTGGTTGGCGAGGTAACGCCGTCGATGCAACTGGGACGCGAGGAGATCTTCGGCCCGGTGGCGCCGCTGCTGCGCTTCACGTCGGACGAGGAAGTGGTGCGGATGGCCAACGACACGCCGTATGGCCTTGCCGGGTATTTCTATACGCGTGACCTGCGCCGTGTGTGGCGCATTGCCGAGGCGCTGGAATGCGGCATGGTCGGCATCAACGAAGGCTTGATCTCCACCGCCGTCGCGCCCTTCGGCGGCGTCAAGGAATCGGGACTGGGTCGGGAAGGTGCCCGCCAGGGCATCGAGGACTACCTGGAACCCAAGTACATGTGCATGGGCGGCATCTAAGTATTCAAGTCGAAAGGACAAGAGGAGCGAAGCAATGGATTTCCTGTATTTTACGATAGGATGCATGATATATCATGCATCAAAAACAGTAGGAGACGCCCGATGAACCACGCTGTTGCAACGGCCATGCCGACTGCTTCCGCCAGCGCGCTCGCGCCCAGCGCGGAACAAGTCGCGCTGCTCAAAGAGCGCGCCACCTTCGTCCGCCTGGAGACCATCCGGCTGATCGAGATCGCCAAGACCGGCCACTACACCTCGGTGTTCTCGGCGGCCGAAACGTTCGCCGCGCTGTACTACGACGTCATGCAACTGCGCCGGGGCGAGCCCGGCTGGCCGATGCGGGATCGCTTCCTGATGGGCAAGGGGCATGCGGCGGTGGGCTTGTTCCCGATCCTGGCCGACCTGGATTTCTTCCCCAAGGCCTGGCTGGATGAGTACACCCGCCTGGGCAGCCCGCTGGGCGATCACCCGGACATGCGCAAGGTACCGGGCATCGACTTCAGCTCGGGCTCCATCGGGCACGCGCTATCGGCCGGGCTGGGCATGGCGCTGGCGGGCCGGCACGCGGGTCTGGATTTCACCACCTTCGTCATGCTGGGCGACGGCGAGATGCAGGAAGGGCAGGTGTGGGAGGCGGCGATGTCCGCCGCGCACCACCGCGCCAACCGCCTGGTGGCCATCGTCGACCGCAACGGCTACCAGCTCGACGGCGCCGTGGACGAGGTGATGGGCATCGAGCCGCTCGACGCCAAATGGCGCGCGTTCGGCTGGGAAGTTCACGTGGTGGATGGCCATGATGTTGCGGCCCTGACCGCCTTGCTACGCCAGTTGCGCGCCGACGATGGCCGCACCACGCCGGTTTGCGTGATCGCCAAGACGGTCAAGGGCAAGGGCGTCTCCTATATGGAGACCGAGCCCGGATGGCACCTCGGCTACCTCGCGCCCGACGATGCGCAGCGCGCCGTCGAAGAAATTCTCGCAAAGGATCGATAGCATGAACCAGCCACTTTCCAAGGATTCCTGGCAGTACCGGGGCCTGAACGCCATCACGCCGGGCCTGAGCTACCTGTCCGACGGCCTGATCGACCTGGTCGACACCGGCGCGCCTGTGCTCGCGGGATCGGCGGACCTGCAGTACTCCAACGGCCTTGCGCGTTTCGCGCAACGCTTCCCCGAGCGCTATATCCAGTTCGGCATTTCCGAGCAGAACATGGTGACGGCGGCCGCCGGCATGGCAAGCGTGGGCTATACGCCGTTCGTCGCCACCTTCGCGTCCTTCCTCGCGCTGTTGTGCTGCGAGCAGATCCGCATGGACGTGGCCTATTCCGGCCTGCCGGTGCGGCTGATCGGCCATCACGCGGGCATCTCGCTGGGCTTCTACGGCACGTCGCACCATGCCACCGAGGACCTGGCCATCATGCGCTCCATCGCCGACCTCACCGTGGTGGCGCCGGCCGACGGCCCGCAATTGCGCGCGGCCATCAAGGCATCCGCAGGGCACGCGCAGCCGATCTACTTCCGCATCGGCCGGGGCCGTGAGCCCTCCGTCTATGAAGAAGGCACCGCGTTCGAATTCGGCAAGGCCATCGAGCACTTGCAGGGCGAGGAGCTGACGCTGATCGCCACCGGCTCCAGCGTGCATCCGGCGCTCGAAGCCGCAAAGCGGCTCAATGCCGCAGGCCATTCGGTGGGGATGATCGACATGGCAACCGTCAAGCCGCTGGACCGCGAGGCCGTGCTGCGCGCGGCTGCGCGCTCACGCGTGCTGATGACCGTGGAAGAGCACAACGTGCTGGGCGGCCTCGGCGGTGCCGTGGCCGAGGTGCTGATGGATGTGGGCGCCGGCGTGCGCCTGGTGCGGCACGGCATCCTCGACGAGTACAGCCTGATCGCGCCGCCCACGCATCTCTACAAGCACTACAAGCTCGATGCCGACGGGATCGAGCAACTGGCGGCGCAAGCCATCGCTCCGTAGCGGGTGCGGCCTGTGCGGGTTGGCTGCCCTCTGCCGCTTGCGGAAGAGGGCAGCCAACCCGCACAGGCACAAGCAGCTTTTCAAAACAAGACAGAGTCGATTCGACTCAGGAGACAGTATGCGCAATCTTATTTCAAAGACCCGGCTAGCATACCTGCTGGCCGCCGGCATCGGCGCCACCCTGGCATGCAGCGCGGCATTCGCCCAGGTGAAGGAAGTCCCCATCGGCTTCGTGCTACCGCTGTCCGGCGGCGCGGCCACCATCGGCAACCAGACCAAGCTCGGCGCGGAGATCGCCGCCGAGCAGATCAACAAGGCGGGCGGCATCCGCTCGCTTGGCGGCGCCAGGGTCAAGCTGATCTTTGCCGACAGCCAGTCCAAGCCCGACGTGGGCGTGGCGGAAACCGAGCGTCTCATCCAGCGCGAGAACGTGCCCCTGATCGTCGGCGCGTACAACAGCGCGGTGACCTTCCCTGCGTCCGAGGTGGCGGAGCGCTACAAGGTGTCGTGGCTGGTCACCGGTGCGGTCAAGGACGAGATCACCGAACGTGGCTTCAAGTATGTCTTCCGCCCGAACAACAAGGCTATCTACGACGCGCGCGAGCAGATCGACGCGCTGGACCTGCTCAAGAAGGAGACCGGCAAGGGCCCCAAGACGCTGGGGCTGTTCTATGAAGGCACTGATTGGGGCCGCTCGCACGCCGCCAATATCAAGAAACTGGCGAAGGAGCGCGGCTACGCCATCGCGATGGACGAATCGTATCCACCCAACCAGACCGACCTGTCCGCGCAGTTGCTCAAGATCCGCGGCGCCAAGCCCGATGCGCTGATCGTGGTTGCCTACACGCCGGACCACATCCTGTTCACGCGCCAGCTGGCCGAGAGCCGCCTGTACCTGCCCTACGGCGTCCACTCGGTCGGCGGTGGCTCGGAGGACCCGAACTTCTACAAGGCGGTGTCACCCAAGGCCGTCGAGTACATGTTCGTGCAGGATGACTTCCAGGTCGACATCATGAAGGCCGCCAAGGATCCGGTGGTCATCGACGCGGACGCGAAGTTCAAGGCGGCAATCGGCTATGGCATGAACTCGTACGGCGCCCAGGGCGTGTCCAACCTGTACATAGTCAAGGACGCGCTTGAGCGCGCCGCCTCTGTCGACCGCGAGAAAGTGCGCAACGCACTGGCCTCGACGGATATCTCCAGTGGCCCCGCGCTGGTCACCGGCTACCAGCGCATCCAGTTCGACAGCCAGGGCCAGAACACCTTTGCCCACGGCGTGATCTCGCAGAACCTGAACGGCGAGCGCCGCACGGTGTGGCCGGCGGACAACCGGCTGGCCGGCGTCAAGCCAGTGTGGCCGCTGCCGGCGCCCGGCGCGCGCTAAGCGGCGGCAGCCGCATGATCCGGCACGGTTGCCGGATCGTCATTTCCCGCACGGCGGCGCGAGCCGGCCGTGCCCAACCGAGGTAGGTATATGGACCCAATCATTCTGGCTTACGCCGTGGTCAACGGCGTATTGCTCGGCGGGATCTATGGCGGCATCGCGCTGGGCCTGAGTCTCATCTTCGGCGTGCTGAGGGTGATCAACTTCGCGCATGGCTCCTTCCTGATGCTCGCCATGTATCTCAGTTACCTGATCTGGTCGGTCTTTGGCATTCATCCGTATGCCACGGCCTTGCTGACGGTGCCCTTGTTATTCCTGCTTGGCTATTTCACGCAGGCCGTCGTCATCTCGCCCCTGTTCCGGCGGGAGACCACCATGGTCGTCGAGCCGCTCGGCGCATTGCTGCTGACGACGGGCGTGTTCCTCGTCATCGATAACGCGATCCTGATGGGCTTCGGCCCCGATGTGCGCACGGTGATCACCGACGTGCTGAGCGGCTCGATCGACATCGGCGGGCTCCCCGTCAATGTCCCGCGCCTGATTGCCTGCGTGGCGGCGGTTGGCGTGTCCGGCGGGCTGGCTTACTGGCTGCGCTTCACCGACACCGGCCGGAAGATCCGCGCCACCGCGCAAAACCGCGAGGCCGCGGCGCTGTCTGGCATCAACGTCGGGCGTGTGTACAACGTGACGTTCGGCATCGGTGCCGGCATCCTGGGCCTGTTCGGCGCGCTGCTGGTGCCGTTCCTTCCGGTCTCGCCCACCACGGGGCTGGGCTTTGGCATCAAGTCCTTCCTGGTGGTGGTGCTCGGCGGCATCGGATCGATTCCCGGTTCCTTGCTCGGCGGCCTGGTGCTGGGCGTATTCGAGTCAGTCGCTTCGCAGTTCGTGACCGCTACATCGGCATCGGTGTTCTCGTTCTGCCTGTTCATCGTTGTCCTGCTGGTCCGGCCAAACGGCCTGCTAGGCCGCAAATGAGGAGGGCCTCCGTATGAAATCATCAAGGACGAATATCAACCTGGTGCTAGGCCTGCCGCTGCTGTGCGCGGGCGTTGTGCTGCCCCTGTTCGTCACGGACAGCTATGCGCTGCACTCGCTCATCATGGTGCTGTACTTCGCCTACATGGCGTCGGCATGGAACTTTGTGTGCGGCTATGTCGGGCAGCTCTCGCTCGGGCATTCGGTGTTTGCCGGCGGCGCCGGCTATGTCACCGTGCTGCTGTTCACGGGGCTGGGCTTGTCGCCGTGGCTGGGCATGGTGGCTGGCGGCATGGCCGCCGCGCTGCTATCCGTGTGCATCGGGTATCCGACCTTCAAGCTCAAGGGGCCGTACTTCACGCTGACGACGATCGCCTTTGCCGAGATCGTCCGGATCTGGATCGAGAACACCGACGAGTTCCTGGGCATACCGATCAAGGGCGCGCAGGGGCTGGTAATCCCACCATCGGCCGGTGGCTGGACGGTCTTCCAGTTCGACGGCAAGGTGCCTTACTACTACATCATCCTTACCATGCTGGTCGTGATGTTATTGGCCACGTTTGTGCTGGAACGCTCGCGTCTGGGCTACTACCTCAAGGCGATTCGAGGCGACGAAGCCGCAGCGCAGGCAGTCGGGGTGAGCACCACCAAGTACCCGCTGATCGCGTTGGCGATCAGTGCCTTCATGACCGGACTCGGTGGCGCGTTCTATGCGCAGTTCTTCCGCTACATCAACCCAGAGCGGAACATGGGTCTCGACTTGTCGATCGATGCCGCTATCATGGCGATCGTCGGCGGGCAGGGGACCATCATCGGTCCGGTGATCGGCGCCTTCGTGCTGCATCCGATCGCGGAGTTCACGCGAACCTATTTCGCGGGTCGCTTCCTCGGCCTGCATCTGGTGATCTATGGGCTGGTGCTGATCGGAGCGGTGCTCTACTTCCCCAAAGGGATTATCGGTCCTCTCGATCGATTGCTGCAACGGCGTGTCAAGCGGCGTCTCGCGGTAGAGCTACCGCCGCGCGCAAGGTCTGGTGGGGAGAGGGCGCAATGAAAAACATCCTGGAAGTGAAATCCATCGGTAAGCGATTTGGCGGTCTTCAGGCGGTGAATCAGCTTTCATTCACTGTGGGCAGGGGCGAGATCCTGGGCCTGTTGGGCCCGAATGGTGCGGGAAAGACAACGGCATTCAACTTGATCGCCGGCTTCATCAAGGCCGACGAAGGTGAGATTCTCTTTGCCGGACAGCAAATCCGCGGTCGCGAGCCTTACCAGATCTGCGCCAGCGGCATTGCGCGAACCTTTCAGCTCTCAAAGCCGTTCGGCGGACTGACCGCGCTGGAGAACGTCATGGTTGGCGGATTCGCGCGCGGCGGTTCGCGTGCCAAGGTACGCGACGAGGCCTACAGCTGTCTGGAGTTCCTTGGGCTGGCCCAGCGCGCGGACACCGATGCCAACGACCTGACTGCTTTCGATAAACGCAAGCTCGAACTCGGCCGGGCGCTGGCTACCAAGCCACGCCTGCTTCTCATGGACGAGGTCGTCGCGGGGGCGACACCGAGCGAAGCGGGTGAGATGGTGGAACTGGTCCGGAAAGTGCGGGACCGGGGCATCACGGTACTGATCGTAGAACACGTGATGAAGGTCATCATGGGCTTGTCGGATCGGGTCATTGTGATGGAGCAGGGACGCCTGATCGCCGACGGCGTGCCGTCGGAAGTCGTGAAGATGCCTCAGGTACTCAAGGCCTACTTTGGAGAGGGCTATGTCAGCACCAGTGCTTGAAGTCAGCGATATCTGGTCGGGCTACGGCGAGCAGCAGGTCCTGCGTGGCGTGAGCCTGTCGCTTGCGCCGCGCTCAATTACCGCGCTGATCGGCGCAAACGGGGCGGGCAAGACTACCTTCCTGCGCACGGTGTCGGGCCTGTTGCGCCGCAAACGCGGCACCGTACGGTTGAACGGCAAGGATCTCGATGGCCTTGCGCCGCATCAAATAGTAACGGAGGGCTTTGTCCAGTCGCCGGAAGGCAAGCAGTTGTTCCTCGGCATGTCGATTCTGGAGAACCTGCTGATCGGCGCTAGCAACGCGCGCGCGCGCCAGCGACGCGCGCAGACCCTGCGCGAGGTGTTCGAGCTGTTCCCGATCCTGGAGGAGCGACAGAAGCTGGCGGCCTCCACCTTGTCGGGCGGGCAGCAGCAGATGCTGGCCGTTGGGCGCGCGTTGATGGCGATGCCCCGTGTGCTGGCTCTTGATGAGCCATCGCTGGGGCTGGCGCCGATCATGGTGGACCGGCTGTTTGACAGCATCCGCCGTCTGAAGGAGCGGGACCTGTCCATCCTGGTTATTGAGCAGAACGTCAACCAGGTGCTGGATATGGCGGACTACGGCTATGTGATTGAAAGTGGCACGATCGCGCTGGCGGGAACGGGCAGGGATCTGCTAGCCAACCCGCACTTGCGCGCAACATATCTCGGCGTCTAGCCGAAGTGATCTGAAAACTGGAAAGGAGCTTTTTAGTATGGAGCAACGTGTTGCAGTGGTGACGGGCGGTGGAACAGGCATCGGCAGGGCCATTGCCGAGGAACTCAACGCGGCAGGCATGCGGGTCGTCTGCCTTGGCATGGATACCGATCCGGACCTGCCTGACGCGCTGACCTACCGCAAGCTCGACGTGACCTCGGTTGAAGCTGTCCGGGCGGTGACCGAAGATCTGGATGACGTATCGGTGCTGGTCAATGCCGCTGGCATCATCCGGCACGAGKGCAAGGAGTTCACACCAGAGGGCTTTCGAGCCGTCGTCGATGTCAATCTGAACGGGTCGCAGATCCTGACCAGCGTGCTGCAGGAGCGCCTGGTGCGTGCCCAGGGGGCGGTGGTGAATGTTGCCTCGATGTGGAGCTACTTCGGCTCGGCGAACAACCCGGCCTATGCCGCGAGCAAGGCCGGCATTCTCGGCTTGACACGCTCGTATGCTGTGGCCCTCGCGCCGCACGGCGTCCGGGTGAACGCGGTCGCGCCGGGCTGGATCCGCACGCGGCTGTCGGCCGGTGCGCTCGACAATCCTGAGCGCAGCACCGCCATCATGGCGCGGCTGCCGATGCGCCGCTGGGGCACGCCTGGTGATGTGGCGCGCGTGACGCGGTTCTTGTGCTCGGAAGACGCGCAATATGTGACGGGGGTGATTCTGCCTGTGGATGGAGGATTCGGCATCGCCTGATTGTGGTGCTCGACGACAGCCGGCAGCAGCCGGCTGTCGTTGGATCGGACTCGATTTCGTGTGCAGTAGAGGCGTCCAGGTACTGACGTGAAGCGACTGGACGACGATCTTCACCGGTACCAATTTACCTAGCTAACTCGCACAAAGCCCGATAGGCAGGCTGTGCTATTCGAGTGACGACGAGTGCATGAAACAGACTGAACTTGGATTGGACTTGAGCAACAGGCGCACGCGCAAGCGTGTGTTTCTTGACGAGATGGAATGCGTGGTGCCGTGGCGTGAATTTGTGGCGTTGATTGCGCCGCACGCGCCGACCAAAGCAACGGGTCACCCGCCATTTCCTGTTGAGGCGATGCTGCGCATCCATCTTCTGCAGTAGTGGTTTAGTCTGAGCGACGTGGCCATAGAGGAAGCGTTGTACTTCACGCCTCTTTACCGTGAATTCGCCGCCTTGGGTGAATGAGTCGCCTTCCCGGCCGCGTCAGCATCCTGCTCTCTCGGCATCTGCTCGAGCGCAATCAACTGGCCGAGCAATTTCTCAAGACCGTCAATGAGCAACTCACTGCCCACGGCTACCTGCTAAAGAAGGCACGGCAGTGGACGCCACGCTCATCGCGGCGCCGAGTTCGACCAAGAACAAGTCGGGAGAGCGCGACCCTGAGATGCACCAGGCCAAGAAGGGAGCCCAATGGCACTTCGGCATGAAGGCTCACATTGGCGTGAATGCTGACTCTGGCCTGGTGCACCCGGCGGTGGGCACGCCCGCCAACGTCAACGATGTCAATCTGGGGCTCCTCAGGCGGTTTCAGGCTGACCATTGGCGATGCGCGCGTCGTCGTGAAAGTGCGGCAGTACATGGGCCGCGATTTCCTCCATGACTTCCCGCACCGGCCGGTGGCTGCGGCGGAAGTGCAGGCCGATATGTCCGGCGCCGGCTTCGCGCATGGCATGGAGCTCGCCAATCAGGCCGTTACGGCCAACTGCCGCGCCAAAGCGCTGGCGTTGCAGCGGCGCGTTCGCATCATCCAGCAAGTCAAGGTGGAGAAAGCTGATGTAAGGCTTCGCGCCGGCTACGCTGCGCCAGAGCACGCTGCGGCGCGTGTGGTCTTCCGGCGTGCCGGGATAGGCAAGCCACCCGTCCATATGCTCACCTACCCAGGAGGGGGTCTGCTGGGCCAGCCCTGCCACCAACAGGGGCAATGGCTTATGCAGGCGCGGCAATACCTTGATGCCAGCGGGCAACTCGGCCGCGCCCGCGTCGCGCAACAGTGCTACCTGCTTGCGGACGGCCTCGCCACGATGTTCGAAGTTGCGGCCGAAGACTGGGTATTCGATGGGGCGATCGCCACTGGCCACGCCGAGCAGTAGCCTGCCGTTGCTTAGATGATCTACCGTGGCGGCGGATTTCAGTGTCAGCACCGGTTCGCGCAGCGGCAGCACGACCGCGGCCGTGCCGAGCAGGATGCGCTCGGTCACGCCTGCCAGGTAGCCCAGGTAACTGAAGGTTTCGAAGACCTGCGCGGCGTCACCGAACTGCGGGTCATAGAGTGGTACGTCCCGCACCCACAGCGCGCGAAAACCGAGTTGATCTGCCAACCTGGCCAGCTCACCGTGCCGGGTCAGGTCCGGCTCGCCGGGCAGGCGGCCGGCCTGACGGCGCGCAGGGTCGCCGGCGGGCGACCAGTCATTGTCCAGAGGCAATTCGACACCGACGCTGAAGCCGCCGGCGGTCAGTTTCTCCAATGCGGATGGCATGGCGATTCCTTGTGTGCCGGCCTATGCGACGGCCTTGGTTTCGAGCGAGGTGCCGGTGTGGCGCGGGTAGTCTGTATAGCCGGCAGCGGCACCCCCAAAGTACTTGGAGCGGTCACCTGCGCTGAGCGGCAGCCTGTGCTGCAGGCGGTAAGGCAGGTCCGGGTTGGCGACAAATGCGCGGCCGAAGCCGATCAGGTCTGCCCAACCCTTGGCCAGCGCTTGCTCGGCACGCGCCAGGGTGTAGTTGCCGGAATAGATCAGCGTGCCCGGATAGATGGCGCGCAATGCTTCCTTGAACGCCGCCGGCATCACCGGGGCATCTTCCCAGTCCGCCTCGGCGATATGAATATAGCCAACACCAATCTGCCCGAGCGCATGTGCAGCGGCAAGGTAGGTGGCTTCCGGGGTATCGTCGACCGCGCCCTGCAGGGTGGTCAACGGCGCCAGGCGCACACCGATGCGTTCCTTTCCGACCACGTCGGTCACGGCCTGGGCCACCTCCTTGAGGAAGCGCAGCCGATTGCACAGCGAGCCGCCGTATTCGTCATCGCGGGAATTGGCTTGCGAATCAATGATCAGGTAACCATTGGCGCCATGCAGCTCAACGCCGTCGAAGCCAGCCTCCAAAGCGTTGCGCGCGGCTTTGGCGTAGTCCGCGACGATGCCCTGGATTTCGTCGACAGCAAGCGCGCGCGGCGTGGAATGCTGGATCATTTCGCCGATACCGGCTTGCGGGCCGCGCCCCTCGGGATCGATGAATACCTTGACGCCATCCGCCACCAGCGCCGATGACGAAACCGGCGCGGCATTGTCCGGCTGCAGCGAAGTGTGCGAAATCCGGCCCACATGCCAGAGCTGCGCGAACATCCTGCCACCGGTGGCATGCACAGCGTCGGTGATCTTGCGCCAGCCGTGCACCTGCTCCGCGCTGTAGATGCCGGGGGTCCAGGCATAACCTTGGCCTTGTCGGCTGATCTGCGTGCCTTCTGAAATGATCAGGCCTGCGCTAGCGCGCTGGCTGTAGTACTCGGCCATCAGGTCGGTGGCGACGTCGCCGGCGCCGGCCCGCGAGCGGGTCATGGGAGGCATGACGATGCGGTTGGGCATCTCGATGTTGCCGAGGTGGTAGGGAGTGAAAAGCACAGTTCTCTCGCATGTAGGAAGGGTCAGGCTGAAAGCCGCCACGAGGAGCCGGCCAGTATGAAGACCCTTGGGGTTGCTCCGGCCGCGTTGCCGGCAAGATGTGGTGATTATCGGGAGAACCCGGGTTCCGAATAAACCCCGCTGCGGGCAAATGATCCTTGCGTGCAGGTCAAGGATATGCCGATGTGCGCCCCGCGCTGGAGAACAACGGAGTGCGGGAGAACGGCCAGGAAGCTGGCGGCTTTGGATGTGTCTCCGCGGCAAGAGCCGCCGGGCATTGTTGCAGCGGATTCAAGTCTCTTCTGCGCGCGACACGGTTTTTCTTGTGGCGCGGACTGACCATACTTCGTTCCGCAGCGTATGGCCGGCCCTGATCCAGGAAGCCAAGCCGGACAACCCGCTTGTAGTGAGCGGCCAAACACCGTAACCCGACACGGAGATCATCATGAATGCCAAGCTCCTTAGAGATCATTCAGAAAAGACCCAGAAAGGGGCTGTTAACTTCCTCGGCTAGCTGTTAACCTTTGAGCACCTGAACAACTGGGACCATAGGGATGGGCGTGCCGATCATTGACGACGAGTTATGGGCACTGATCGGACCGCTGCTTCCACTACCGAAGCCGCGCCGAAAAATGTATCCGGGCCGCCTTCCCGTTTCAGATCGGGCGACGTTGAAAGGCATCCTGTTCGTGTTCAAGACCGGGATACGTTGGTGCGACCTTTCGATCAAGTTGGGCTTTGGTTCCGGCCCGACTCGCTGGCGGCGTCTGCGCGACTGGCAGAAGGCGGGCGTGTGGGACGGACTGCACGAGTTGCTGCTCGCGAAGCTACGCGAGGTGGGCCAACTCGATTTCTCACGAGCAGCCGTCGATTCGTCGTCGGTGTGAGCTGTTGGGGCGGGCGAAAAACGGGTCCGAACCCCACGGATCGAGCGCGACCAGGTTCCAAGCACCACATCCTCGTCGACGCCAACGGAATCCCCGTCAGTGCAATCCTGACTGGCGCGAACCGAAACGACGTCACCCAACTGCTGCCGCTCGTCGACGCGATTCCACCGATTCGCGGCGTGCGTGGCCGACCACTTCAGAAGCCCAAAGTCATCTACGCCGATCGCGGCTACGATTCCGAACTGCATCGTCAGAAGCTACGCGAGCTCGGCATCAAGCCAGTGCTCGCGAAACGCCGAACCGAACACGGTAGCGGTCTCGGCAAGTTTCGCTGGGTAGTCGAACGTGCTCATGCATGGCCCCACAATTTTCGTCATCTTCGCATTCGCTTCGAGCGCCGCGTTGACATTCACGAAGCATTCCTGAAACTTGGCTGCTCTCTCCTCTGCTGGAACATCTTCAGGCGCGCTGAGCAGCCTTTTTGTAATGGTCTCTTAGTCAAGAGCA
Source organism: Cupriavidus sp. 05N39 (assembly GCF_056397325.1). NCBI lineage: Bacteria > Pseudomonadati > Pseudomonadota > Betaproteobacteria > Burkholderiales > Burkholderiaceae > Cupriavidus > Cupriavidus sp. 05N39. The sequence continues at coordinate 61,444 of NZ_JBFTNE010000008.1, read as the reverse complement.
TGTTTGAGAGTTCAAGGATGGGCGATTCTGCGCTTGCCTGCCTGTCGATGTTCACTTTTCCGTATCCGACCGTTGAAACACATCTGCGACGCTGGCATCTGGCAGCGCGTCTGCCGATGAGCCGCCGGCTTCCGCTCAGCGCGCGGCATTCCTTGTTTCGGACGCAATCAGCGCCGGCACCACGTCGTGCAGGCGCGACAGCACATAGCGCGACGCGCGCGACAGCGGGTGGTGCCGGGTGACACCGATTGCGATGGTGCGCGGAATGGCCGGGTTGCGTATCTCCAGCGCGGCCAGTTGCCCGGCGCGGATCTCATCGTCTACGCCGAGCATAGGCAGGATGGTCATGGCGTGCCCGCCCATCGCCACTTCCTTCATCGTGGCAAGCGACTCCACTTCCAGCACCACATTGAGGGCGATGGCTTGCTGGCGCGCATGCTGGTCCAGGATGGAGCGCAAGCCGTTGGGCGCGGGCGGCAGCACCAGCGGCAGGCCGGCCAGCTCGCGCAGGGTGATGCTTTGCCGCTTCGCCATGGGATGCGCGGCGGCGCAGATCAGGTAGGTGGCAACCTCGCCAAGGATGTCTTCATCCTGTCGTGGGCCGTGTCCGTAGCGGTTTATCACCGCCATATCCAGCCGCCCCGAGGCCAGTTGCTCATCCAGCTGGCCGCTGAAGCCCTCGGAGATATGCAGCAGCACGCCGGGTGCCCTGGCCTGTGTGTCCTCGAACATCTGCGTCACCACCCGCCGCGCCATGGACGGCAGCACGCCCACGTGGACCACGCCGGACGGCACGCCGGCCGCGTCCTTCACTTCGTCCTGCAGGCGGACCGACTGGGCCAGCAGCAACTGCACTTGCGGAAAGACGCGCCGGCCGAACTCGGACAGCACCACGCCGCGGCCCGTGCGCTCGAACAGGCGGTCGCCCCATTCGGCCTCCAGTTGCCCGATGCTGCGGCTGACCAGCGATTGCGCGACGCCAGTAGCCTTGGCGGCGCGGGAAAGCGAGCCGAGTTCCGCCACCAGGACCAGTGTTTCGAGTTGCTTGATGTTCATATCTGAGGGAGCGATGGGATCCGATGCCCATGCTTTTTAGTGATATCAGCTATATCTGAGTATACGCTTATGTAATCTCATCGGGCTCACTACACTGCAAATACGCCTGACCACAAGAGCAGGCCAAAGACAACAACGGAGACAGACGTGAGATTCACCACTTCCTTCCTGCGCTGGGCTGCGCCAGCCGCGCTGGCTTTGTCCAGCCTGTGCGTCACCGCAGCGGGCTACCCCGATAAACCGGTCAAGCTGGTGGTGCCGTTCCCCGCGGGCGGCCCCACGGATGCCCTGGCGCGGCTGATCGGACAACACCTGTCGCAGCAGCTTGGCCAGCCTATTGTGATAGACAATCGCGGCGGCGCGGGAGGTACCATTGCCACCGAAGCCGCCGCCTCGGCCGCACCGGATGGCTATACGCTGTTCTTCTCGACGACTGGGACGATGGCGATCAACCCTTCACTGTACAAAACCCTGAAGGTCGATCCGGCCAAGGCCTTCGACTCGGTCGGGTCAGTGGCATCGACCGTCAATGTGCTGGTGGTGGCCCCCTCCCTGGCTGTCGCCAACGTCAAGGACCTGATCGCGCTGGCACGCCAGAAGCCCGGCACTCTGACCTTTGGTTCGGCTGGCAACGGCAGCTCCAATCACCTGTCGGGCGAATTGTTCAAGTCGATGGCCGCCATCGATATCGTCCATGTGCCCTACAAGGGCTCGAGCGCGGCGTTCACCGATCTGCTGGGCGGCCGCATCTCGATGATGTTCGATACCGTCTCCAGCCAAGTGCAGTACCACAGCGCCGGCAAGGTCAAGGCGCTGGGCGTGACCGGCACAACCCGTTCGGAAGCGCTGCCCAAGGTGCCGACGGTGGCGGAGTCCGGCTTGCCCGGCTTCGAGGTGACGATCTGGTTTGGGCTGTCCGCGCCAAAGGGCACTCCGCCTGATGTGATCACGCGCCTCAATGGTGAGCTGCAGAAGGTGCTCACGCAGGCGGATGTGAAGGCCCAGTTGGCCGCGCTGGGTGCAAAGCCGCTGCCCGGCACGCCCAAGGAATTTTCCCAGTTGATCCAGCGCGATGCGGCCAAATGGTCGGCGGTGGTCAAGGCCTCCGGCGCAAGCCTGGACTGAGAGAGCATTGCCATGAACTCCCTGATGCACTCCCATTTTGAAGCGCTGTTCCGCCCGCGCTCGGTCGCCGTGATCGGCGCATCGGACAATCCCAACAAGGTCGGCGGGCGGCCCATCCATTACCTGAACCGCTTTGGCTTCGAGGGCAAGGTATTTCCGGTCAATCCGGCCCGCGCGGAGATCCAGGGACATCGGGCCTATGCCAGCGTCCAGGATATCTGCGAGGTGCCAGATGCCGTGGTGATCGCCGTGTCGGGTGAGGCTGCACTGGCGCAGGTGCGCCAGTGCAGCGAGATCGGCGTCAAGGCGGCCGTGGTGATGGCATCGGGCTTTGGCGAAACGGGCGAGGCCGGCCGCCAGCGGCAGGACGAACTGGTGACGGCGGCCAATGCCGGTGGCATGCGGCTGGTGGGGCCCAACGCCCAGGGCACGGCCAACTTCGCCAGCGGCGCGGTGCTCAATTTCAGCACCATGTTCATGGAGGTGGCCCCGGCCGACGGGCCCATTGCCATCATCAGCCAGAGCGGCGCCGCCAGTGTGATGCCTTATGCGCTGCTGCGTCAGGCGGGACTGGGCGTGCGCTATCTCGTTGCCACCGGCAACGATGCCGATATAGATGCCTGCGCCATGGCGGAAGCGGTGGCGGCCGATCCCGCCATCCGGTTGATCCTGRTCTACCTGGAATCGTTGTCCAGCCCGGTACGCCTGGCTGCCGCCGCCGCGGTGGCGCGGCAGCGCGGCGCGCACGTGGTAGTGCTCAAGAGCGGCAGCAGCCAGCGCGGCGCGGTGGCCGCGGCCTCGCACACCGGCGCCATGGTCGGCAACGACGCCACCGTCGACGCGTTCCTGGCGCGGCACGGCATCTGGCGCGCGCGGGACATGAACGAGTTCATCCGCGCCACGGCGCTCTACCTGCAAGGGCATGACGCGGCAGAAGGGCGCACCGTGGTGATGAGCCACAGCGGCGCGGTGGGCGTGATGTCAGCCGACCTGGCCGAGCAGGCCGGGCTGCCGCTGACCGAACTGGCCCCTGCCACGCAAGACAGCCTGGCGGCGATTCTGCCGGACTTCGGCAGCGCCAACAACCCACTCGACATGACTGCCGCGCTGCTCGGTAAGGGCGATATGTTCCCGCGTGTGCTGGATGCACTGGGCAGCGACCCGGAAGCCGACATGGTGATGATAGGGATCCCCGTGGCGGGGCCCGGCTATGACGTGGACGCGCTGGCGCGCCATTCGGCGGCCTTTCTTTGCCAGCATGCCAAACCGCTGATCATTAGTGCGCCTCAGCAGAGCGTACGCGAGGTATTTGCCGGGCAGGGCATCCCGACTTACATCACGGAGGCCGACGCGATTGCCGCGCTGAGCCAGTACGCCGGGCACCGGCGGCTGAGCGGCGCCGTGTCGATCCTGCCGTCCCCGGCACCCTTGGCGTACGCCGGCAATGGCTTGCTGGACGAGCACGCCAGCCTGGCCCTGCTGTCCGAACACGGCGTGCCGGTTGTGGCGCACCGGCAATGCGCCAACGGGGACGAGGCCGCGGCAGCGTTCGCGGCACTCGGCGGCGGTGCCATGGTGGTCAAGGGCTGTGCGGCCAGTGTGCCGCACAAGAGCGAACATGGGTTGGTGCGGCTGCGGCTGACCGATGCCGACAGCGTGCGCGCGGCGGCGGAAGCCTGCTTGGCAAAACTGGTCGAGCTGGACGTGGCCACGCCGCGCGTGGTGGTTGGGCAGATGGTCAGGGGCAGGCACGAGTTCGCGCTGGGCGTTACGGTGGATCCCGCTCTTGGACCACTGCTGATGATCGGTGAAGGCGGCACCTTGCTGGAGCTGCGCAAGGACATTGTCACTTTGCTGGCGCCTTTCGGCATGGAAGAAGCCCGGGCCGCCTGCCGGCGCCTGCGGCTGGCGCCCCTGTTCGACGGCTACCGTGACATGCCCGCACTGGATCTGGAGGCGCTGGCATCTGCCGCTGTTGCGCTCGGGAATTTTGCGCTGGTTTACCGCAATTCGCTTAAGGCCGTGGACATCAATCCCCTGATGGTGATGCCGGCGGGGCAGGGCGTGGTGGCAGTCGATGCCGTTGTGGAAATGACGTGAAACTTGAGACAACGGAGCGCGGAATGCAAATGCAAAACACACCCAAAGACGAAGTCACTGTAGCCGTGGAAGACGGCATCGCCGTAGTGACGCTGAATCGCCCCGACCGCATGAATGCCGTCAATGATGCGCTGCGCACGTGTCTGATCGCCAGCCTGGATGAGTTGAACCGCACCCCCGAAGTGCGTGCGGTGGTGCTAGCGGGCGCCGGGCCGCACGCCTTCTGCTCGGGTCAGGACCTGGACGAAGCGGCGGCCGTCACCTGGCAGCAGATCGTGCCCTGGCTCAACCGGCAGCGCGCCATGTACCAGGCTGTGCGCGACCTGGACAAGCCCTGCGTGGCCGCGGTGCATGGCGTGGCGGCTGGCGCGGGCTTCCAGATGGCGCTGTGCGCCGACTGGCGCATCACCACGGCGGACAGTCGCTGGGGCCAGCCAGAGGTCAAGGCCGGCCTGGCCAGCATTGTCGGCTCCTACCTGATGACCCTGCATGTGGGCCATACCCACAACATCCAGATGTCGCTCTCGGGCGATCTGGTCAGCGGGCAGCGGGCGTACGAAATCGGCCTGGTGACGGAGCTATGTGCGGCGGACGAACTGATGGGCAGCGCGCTGGCGCGCGCACGCAAGCTGGCGGCGCTGCCGCCCACGGCCGTGCGGCTGTCGAAGCAGCGCCTGCGCACGATGAGCCAGCCGGGCTTCGACGATGCCTGCGTGGCTGGCATCCGCGCCCAGCTCGAATGTTATGCGGACGGCGAACCCCAGCGCGTGATGGCAGCCTTCCTGGAAAAACGCGCGAGCAAGGAGAAACAGCAGTGAAACAGATTGCACAGCATTACATCGATGGCGCGCGGGTGGCGATAAAGCCCACCGGCGAGGCCCGGATCCACGACGCGGCAACCGGCGCACCGCTGGCCGCAGTGACGTTCGGCAGCGAGGCGGATGTCGGCGCGGCGGTTGGGGCCGCGAGGCTCGCTCTGTCCGGCTGGCGCGCGCTGGGTGCGCGGGGCAGGGCGCCCTTCCTGCAGGCGATCGCCGACGCGCTGGAGGCGGTTTCGGCAGAGCTGGCCCGCGAAATCTCGCGCGAGGTCGGCATGCCGCTCAAGCTGGCGCAGCGCATCCAGGTGGATGCGCCAGTTGCCGCGTGGCGAGCCACGGCCGCGCTGGCGGAGGATTTCAGCTTCGAGCGTAGCGTGGGCAATTCGCGCATCGTGCTCGAACCGGTGGGCGTGGTGGCTGCCATCACGCCGTGGAATTATCCATTGCACCAGATCACCGCCAAGCTGGCGCCAGCCTTACTGGCGGGCTGCACCGTGGTACTAAAGCCGTCGGAGCTGGCTCCGGCAACCGCCGTGCGGCTGATGGACGCTGTAGAGCGCGCCGATCTGCCGCGCGGCGTGCTGAACGTGGTGCTGGGTGGCGCGGCGGTTGGCGAGGCGCTGGTGGCGCATCCCGGCGTCAACATGCTGTCGTTCACGGGATCCACCGCGGTGGGCCGCAAGATCGCATCCATTGCCGCAGGCGACATGAAGCGGCTGTCGATGGAGTTGGGCGGCAAATCCGCCGCCGTGGTGCTACCTGGCGCGGATCTCGGCCGCGCGATCAAGGCCACGCTGGCGTCCTGCTTCCTCAACAGCGGGCAAACCTGCAGCGCCACCACACGGCTGCTGGTGCCGCGCGAGGCCTACGCGCATTGCCGCGAATTGCTGAAGGAAAGCGCCGCCTCCCTGACCCTCGGCGACCCGGACAATGCAGCCACGCGCGTGGGCCCCTTGCTCTCAGCGGCGCAGAAAGCGCGTGTGCTGGCATTTATCTGCGAAGCGGAAGCCGCGGGCTACGAACTGCTGGCGGGCGGTAGCCAGGCGCCCGTGCCCGACGCCGGCAACTTCGTCGCGCCGACGGTGTTCGGCGATGTGCCGGCGGACAGCCGTCTGGCCAACGAGGAAGTGTTCGGGCCGGTGCTGGCCGTGCTTTGCTACGACACGCCGGAAGATGCCATCGCGCTTGCCAACGCCACGCCCTACGGCCTCGCGGCCACGGTGTGGGCGGCCACGCCGGAGCAGGGCCAAGCAGTGGCGCGCGAATTGCGCGCCGGGCAGGTCGATGTGAATGGCGGGCGGTTCAACGCGCTCGCCCCGTTCGGCGGGTTCGGCATGTCGGGCGTCGGGCGAGAGGGCGGCGTCTTCGGGCTGGAGGAATTCCTCGAGCCCAAGTCGATTCAACTTCCCTGAGCCACGTCCTCAGCAACATCTCGGAGCAAAAAGCATGTACACGCAGATCGAACTCACCAAAGCCGGCACGGACAACCGCATCGCCGTCATCACGCTCAACCGCCCCGACAAGCTCAACGCCCTCACCAAGGTAATGGAGGCGGAACTCCGCCAGGCTATGGAAGACGTCGACCGCGACAACACGGTCCGCGTGGTGGTGCTGACCGGTGCCGGCCGCGGTTTCTGCGCCGGCATGGACATCGAGGAACTCGAGATCCTGCCGCCTGGCGATATCCGCGCCGCGCAATGGATGCGGCCGTTCGACATGAACCGCCGCCCAGACTACCAGACGCGCTACGGCTACTTCCCCGCCATGCGCAAGCCGGTGATTGCCGCCATCAATGGCGCGGYGGCGGGGCTGGGGCTCGTCTTCGCGCTCTACAGCGATATTCGCTTTGCCAGCGACAAGGCGGCGTTCAGCACGGCCTTTGCCAAGCGCGGGCTAATTGCCGAGCACGGCATCTCCTGGATGCTGCCGCGTGTGGTCGGCCCCGGGCATGCCGCCGACCTGCTCTACTCAGCGCGCAAGGTATCGGCGACGGAGGCTCTGCAGATGGGTCTGGTGAACCGGCTTTATGACGTAGACAGCCTGCTTCCCGAAACGCTGCGCTACGCGGAGGACCTGGCCCAGAACGTGTCACCGCGTTCGATCGGCGTGATAAAAAAGCAGCTTGGAGAGGTGCCTTTCCAAAGCCTGGTCGAGGCCACCCGGCAGGCCAATGAGGAGATGTTCGCCAGTATCCAGAGCGCGGACTTCAAGGAAGGCGTGGCCCACTTCGTTGAACGCAGGCAGGCGCACTTTACTGGCGCATAAGCAGTCAACCCGGCCGGGTGCCGCGCAACGCGTGCTGGGAAGAATATGGCCGACAGAGCCGAAACAAGGAGACGACTGTGATAAACGTCAATATCAGTACAAGTGCACTGGCTGCAGAATGCACCCCGTCAGCTGACGCTGTCTATCGAAAGATAGCCTTGCGCTTCATGCCATGGTACGTGTCCTGCAGAGGGCGGGAGGCGACCATTCTATCTACACTTCACGATTGCTGGCCGGGCAGGGCGGACGGGGAAGGTGATAGTTCGGTAGAGCCATGCGTATGACCTCGCGAAAGATCGGAAAAATAGGGGTATTCTGGCGATCCGCGTTCATGCCACGATCTGCGCGCCAGGGAGATCTTCATTGAAAGCACTCGCGAGCATCGGCAGGAGAAGAGCGTTTTTCCTTCATCTATCCTGGCTGGCACCCACATTTGCGGAATTTGAGGTTGCCATTAGCCGAAATAACGATCTGCAACAGCTGGACGCTTCAGAAAGGTTTGCGGGAAACGATTTTGCAGCTTCACGATGGCCTGCGGCACCGGATCGACGGGCTTAGCGGGCTCATTTACGGGCTTAGTCGGGCGGGCTGAAGCCTTAGTTAGGGGGGCGCGACGCGTCTTGGCCCGTGGTGCGGCCTTGACTTGCTTGTGCTTCAGCCAGTATCTACGTCAGGGGCGGACGGGCATATTTCAGCGCGAATGTAACTTGAACGACTCCCCCAGCATACCCGCGCGATCGACGCAGGAAATGCGATTTCGGCCATTTTCCTTTGCGTGATACAACTGCGCGTCGATTAGGTTTAGGAACGCGGTCGGGTCCATGCGCTCAGTCGGCACGATCGTGCCGACGCCGAAGCTCGCCGTCACGCACTGGTTGTACGGCGAGCGCACATGCGCAATCGCTTCCTCCGCGATAAAAGCGCGGCAGCGTTCGGCGATTCTCACAGCGGCCTCCGCATCGGTGTCGGCCAACACCAGCAAGAATTCCTCGCCGCCGAAGCGGACAAGCACATTGCCCGGGCCGGCCACTTCGCCCAGCAGGCGGGCGATCCGCTTCAGACATTCGTCCCCCTGCAGGTGGCCGTAGTAATCGTTGTACGACTTGAAGAAGTCGATATCGATCATGATTAACGACAGCGGCTTGCCGTTTTCTTTCGCTGTCGCCCATTCGCGTTCCATCACGCTGTTGAACATGCGGCGGTTGCCTACTCCCGTCAGGCGTTCTCTGAACGAAAGGTGTTCGAGTTCCTTCTGCAGTTGCGCGAGCTTTTCCTCCGTGCGCTTGCGCTCGCTGATGTYGAACATAAAGCCGATCAGTGAATCGACATCGCCTTTGGCGTTGCGCACGACGTGCACGACGTCGCGCAACCATATGTATCCGCCGTCGCGCGTGAGCGCGCGATAGTCGGCTTCGTGATCGGTGCCCGCCTGCGACTGTGCAACGCAAAACTCGACCACCGCTGTGCGGTCGTCCGGATGCATACGCTCGGCCCAATCGTTGACGTTCCTCCAGGTCGACGGCGCCCAGCCCAAGAGCGCTTCGATCTGTGGACCGATATAGGCGAATTCCATAGTCGCCCAGTCGATTTTCCAGGGGATGGCTTTGGTCGATTCCAGCAGGGTTCGGTATACGGCACTGTCGTCGTCGCCGAACACGCGGTTCGGCGGGGCAAGGGTTTCTTGATGCCGCAAGAAGGCGGCCTGTAGCGTGCTTTCCGGGGTATCGTGGCAGGTCATGCTGGTTGTGCGTACGGTTGCTGTAGTGACGCTGCTTGTATTAACGACAGCTTGTGCCGGTTCCTGAAGGGGGCTGGAACGGTTATCCTGCCGTTCGTGGCTTCGGCGTCCGCTCGGTTTCGAGACGCATTTTTTACGTCGATCGGCCCGCTTCAGTGCTATCGATGCCGTTCGAGAAGTCGGTCTGGAGTCCAAAGCTGACGCGCTACACTGTAGTCTTGTTTCGCCAGCGCCGCGGCGGGGCATTGACCAAAGCAGGCATGCTGGCCGCCCGTCACGTTTCGCGCGTCCACCCGATCCGGTGACGTTCCTGCGTGGCCTCATGCCGTGCATCGTCTTCGGTGTGCAGGTAGGCGCTGGTCGTGGCGATGGATGCATGCCCGAAATTGTCCCGCACGAAACGCAGGTCCACCTGCTGGTCGGCCATGTGCGACCCCGCGGTATGGCGCAGCCAGTGCGCTGACGCGCTGGCCAGCACCGCGGCCCGGCTTGCCCACTCGGGGCCGCGCGCGCGCAGGCGCGCGGCGGCCATCCCGAACACCTCCTTCAGCACCAGGTGCAGCGCGCCCCGTGACAAGGGTTTTTCCTTGCCGATGATCGGCTGCACGATGGGGCGCTCCTCGCCGGGATGCTGTGCCGGTGGCCCGCTCACACAGTTCATAGTGTGTTGCATCGACCGGTTGAATCCACACCAGATATCGGACATCCACGAGCAAGCGGCCGGCGTTTACCCTCGCGTCATGGTTGACGGAGAGATGGACGCTGGAGCTTGGAGCTGCGGAATGGTTGCCGGTCTAATCAACGATATTCCGACGGTCAAGGACACGAAGGAGCGGATTATGGTGGAGGCCGAAACGCTGATCCTGCATCGGTTGTCTGGCTATTTGGGGGTGGTCGCTGGCACTGTCATTAGGTAGGTTCAGATCTCAGCGGGCTTGATCGCCCTTTCTCTGGGGTAGGCCAAGACGGGATTCTGCTCGTAGAGCAGAGCGACGAAACCTAGCCACATCAGTTTCGTTGGCTAGCGCATGAAGAGGAATGGAAACATGCGCCGATGCCGGGACCCAAAGCGTTGCTACAGTGAGATGTGCCGTCCTCCATGGCAAGGACGTACGCAATTTCAAGCGTTGGTACCCACCTGACAGGCGAATCGACGGACTTCCGTCTGCGATCGTGGCCCCCGGATTTGGCTACACCATTACAAGGAGCGCTTGTCGGGCATGGCTGGATGGGGGCTCACCTGCAGATAGCGCTCACTCGTCACCAGAGTTGCTCGGATTAACGCGCGGCCGTTTCGTTGACTCGGCACCCAGGCGTCTTGAGAGCGCGGTCGCTTGGGTCACCAGGACAGATTCGATCTTGCGTTCCAATCCCTTAGTGAGCCGCACAGTCGGCAAGGCCACGGCAATCGAGGCGATGGGGCGTCCCTGGATATTGAAGACCGGTGCAGCCAGCGCGGTTATGCCAGGCATGTACTCCTCCCGCCCATACGCGATCCCGACCTTTCGTACTTCGGTAAGTTCCTTGTGTATATCCTTAATCTTTGTCAGAGTGCGCGCCGTATAAGCAATTGGCTGATGCGTAGAGAGATACTCGTCGATTTCGGTGTCATCCAAGAACGCTAAGATTGCGCGACCCGCAGCATTGGCAAGCATAGGTAATCGCTCTCCAAGATTCAATGTATGCGCAAGGGGCGACGGGGAACTCTCTGCGCAAACCACAATGCAATCGTTGCCCTTCGGTAGCGTCAAACATGAAAATTCGTCCAACTCCACATACAGCTTGTGAACGAAGGGCGCTCCCTCGCGAACAATATTCAGGTTCCTGAGATAGGCGTTGGCGAGATACATGACCTGCGAGCCGATCGAATATCGAGCCGTTCCTTCGTCTAGGTGCAGGTAACCGGGCTGCTGGAGGTCGCGTAAAAGCCCCGTCAAGCTGCTCTTCGGAATACCGAGGCCTGCGGCAATCTCGGAATGGGTGGCGCCGGTCTTGCATTGCGCAACAAATTCCATGATTGCCAACGCCCGGAAAGCAGATTTCGCCATACAAGTCTTTTGAACGAGAAGTTGTGCCGGATCCTATTCTAAGTGATTTCGAGCCCAGCAGGATGTTGAGGGCGCAATGGTAGGGAGTGGCAACTTTGCGGCTTAGGTTGGCAAGTGGTGGTGGAGATGCCGTACTTCCGTCGGGACGGCACTCCTGAGAGCGCCATCAAGGGACGTCCTGTTGGCGGCGTTTCGATTGTCGGAGTGCAGCGGCGTCTACGTTTCTGTGTGTACAATCACGTGCGGGTGCGCAGTGCCGTGCCACAGTGCCACAGCTGTGCGCTGGCTCTCCGCACGCAGGAGGGACGCGCATGTGAACTCGACGTACCGGGTGGCCGACAGGTGGCCGTTTGGTCACTGGCTTCCGCGTGAAGGAAGAGTATCCACTCCAGTTCTGGGTAAGAATGGCAGTTTGCTGCCTTCTGCTCGAACCCTTGGGGGCCCGTCCAGATCCACGGGAGCAATTCGGCACAAGGGCATCCGCCGCTCCGCCGTCGCTGTTTCAGTGTTTCCCGACGCAACAATGCAGAGCTGCCTTGTGCCCGATGCTCTACGCCCGTGCTGGTGGGGAGTCACGAACATGCCCGCAACCGCAACCAGCAAGTCTGCAAAGAATTAAGCAGGCGGCCTTCGATCAAGAGGACCGGGGTGGCGATACACGCGAATCGTGGTAGCAGGGATGGAGATTATGATGAGTCTCTCCTTCGTTGCGCTCTTGTGGGCGATGAGCGTGATCATCAATCACGATTGATTTTGACCTGCTCAAGGATCTGATTTAAGCCTGCTCCGAAGGAGGCTGAAACCGCTCACGAATCGGCCGGCGCCGCAGGGGGCTCCCAACCACCTCCCAATGCCTTGTATAGCACGATGAGGCTGATATAGGATGCCGTTTCTGCATCGGCCAACCCGTCTTGTATGCGCAAGAGCGTACGCTGCGCGTCCAATTCAGACAGGTATGATGCCCGGCCTTCGCGATACTGCGTGTGCAGCAGCGATGCGGCCTGTTGGCTTTGGTCGGCCGCCTGTGCAAGGTCGCGCACACGTTGCTGCGTCTGGCCATACGTGGTCAAGGCAGCTTCAACCTCCTCGAGTGCGCGCAAGACCGTTTGCTCATACCGCGCCTGCGCAGTTTGTTCGCTTGCCTGGAATGCACGTTGACGTGCGCGCACGCTTGCCAGATGCAATGCAGGCCAACTAATGAGCGGCGTCACGCCGAATGCGCGGCTAGAACTGCTTCCAAGATCGACGCCTCGCATGGCCACAAAGCCGAGGAATGCGCCGAGGTCAATACGTGGATATAGCTCTGCTGTGGCTGCCCCCACCTCGGCCGTCGCAGCTGCCCACGAGGACTCCGCACTTGCGACGTCCGGTCGTCGGCGCAGCAAGCTGCTTAGGTCGCCAATCGGCAGATGCGTGTCTAGAATGGGCAGCTTCGATTGCTGCGCAAGCTCCCCTAACTCATTTGGCCGCAACGCGGCGAGGATCGCGAGGTGATAGAGTGCCAAGCGGCGCGATGTCTCAAATTGCGGGATCAGAGCCTTGGTGCTTGCTAGCTCGGCACGTGCGCTGGCCAAGTCGCTGGCCTGGGCTCGCCCAGCAGAGGCCATCGATTCCGTGACTCGCAAGGTGGCTTGACGGATTTCGAGATTCGCCTGTGCAAGCTCCAAGTGCCGTTCGGCTCCGCGCATTTCATAGTAGTTGCGGGCCACCTCTGCGACCACGACAATGCGCGCTTGAGCTAGGTCCGCCTCTGCCGCATTGCTTCGGGCCGCGGACGCCTCAGCCGTACGTCGCAGGCGCCCGAATAGGTCGATCTCCCAGTTTGCGTCGATGCTTGCGTGGAAGTTCTGTACTAGGTTGCGCTGGCCGACGGGCCCCGGGTTGGCCTGTGACATGCTCCGGTGATAGCCTGCGTTTGCCGTGACAGTCGGAAATTGGTCCAGGGTTTTCTCATCCAGCACGGCGCGTGACTCCAACAGGCGCGAGTGAGCGATTCGGATATCGTGATTGCGTTCGAGCGACAGGTTGACGAGCCGGTCCAGTTGCGGATCCTGCAGTTGACGCCACCAATCGCGCTGAATTCGGTCAGAGGTGAAAAGCGCCTGCTCGGGGCTGATTATCGTGACTGCTGCCTCGACCGGAGGCCTAAAGTCCGGACCGACCGCACACCCAGAGAGGACGATGGCACCGAGAATCGCGGCCGTGTGAAGAATAGGAGTGTATCGTGTCTTGTTCATGGACTTTTCCTTATGCACGATCCGCTTCCGTGGGCTTTAAGTTAAGGACGGCATCGGCGGAATCCGCTAGCAGTGTCGTGCGCGCACCCGCGATCTCGCGCGTCGCGCGGTGGTCGACAGCGATGATCGTGTATACCGTCGGAAGCACGAACAGCGTAAAGACCGTACCAACGAGCATGCCTACCACGATCACTAGACCAAGGTCGTATCGGCTGTTCGCGCCTGCACCCGATGCAAACAAAAGGGGAACTAGGCCGACAACCATGGCGGCCGTCGTCATCAGGATCGGGCGCAGCCGCATTCTCGCCGAGTGCTCGATGGCCGCGCGTCGATCCAAGCCCGCTTTCACCTGCATCTCGTTGGCGAATTCGACCATTAGGATTCCGTGCTTGCTGATCAGCCCGATCAGGGTGACCAGGCCTATCTGCGTATAGATGTTGATGGTGGCAAAGCCTAGCGCCAGCGGGATGAGGGCGCCACAGATCGACATTGGTACGCTGATCAGAATGATGAACGGATCTCTCAGGCTTTCATATTGGGCTGCCAGGATAAGATAGATAACGATGATTGCGAAAAGGAAAGCCATCATGAGCGCTGAACCTTCCTGCGTGTACTGACGCGCATCTGACAGCCAATCATAGGTGAAGCCGGGGGGGAGCGCCCTAGCTTGTTCGGTCAGGAACTGTACCGCGTCGCCCATTGTCACACCCGGATTTGGAATGGCCTGAAACGTGGCTGAATTCAACTGATTGAACTGAGTCAGCTGATTAGCCTCCACGCCCGTGGACAGGCGCACCAAATTCGACAGCGGAACTTGCTCGCCCGTTGCGCTCTTGACGTAATAGCGCGACAGTGCCTCTGGCGAAATACGCTCATTGCGTAAGCTCTGCGGGATCACGTCGTAAGATCTTCCGTCGGTGCCAAATCGATTGATGTAGTTTTCGCCGACTAGAACTGCGAGTGTGTCGCCGATGTCCTTCATGGTGATCCCCAAGCTATTTGCCTTGGTACGATCTATCTGGATGTGGACCGCTGGATTGTTGTAGTCCAGGTCGCTGTCCACGACCATGAATAGGCCACTCTTGCGTGCCGATTGCTTCAATGTCTCCATGGTTTCATATACGAGACGGTGATCTCCCGCGCTTTTGATGACCAGTTGAACAGGCAGCCCCCCGGTCGAGCCAGGCAGCGATGGCAGCTGAAAAGCAAAGACATTGCTGCCCTCGATGTCGTTGGCCCTGCTTTGCATGTCTACCTGAATTTGGTCGGCATTGCGCTTTCGCTTGTCCCAGTCAACAAAGTTGACGCCCGCGATACTGTTGGCTACGCCGCCAGAGCCATTGATTAGCCACAGATTGCTCTGTTCAGGAAGTGTCCTCATGGCGTCATTCCACTTTTGGCCAAATTTTTCCACATAGTCAATATTGGCGTTTTGGGGTGACTTGATGGCCGTGAGAACGGTGGACTGATCCTCCACGGGCGCCAACTCGCTTTGTGCGCTGCGGTAGAGCAACGGCAGGCTAACGAAGACGATCGCTGCCAGCGCGCCGCTGAACCAGCGGTGATGCAAAGAGATATCGAGGAGACGGCCGTATGCGGTACCTACCTGTTGAAATATCTGCTCCGCGCGGCGCGCCATCCGTCCTTCGGACGCCTTGCTGTCGAGCAGGAAGGAACTCATGACCGGCGACAGCGTGAGCGCGATGACGCCAGACACGACCACAGAACCGGCCAACGTGAAGGCGAACTCCTTGAATAGCGTGCCCGTTAGGCCGCCCATGAGTCCGATCGGCGCATACACCGCAGCTAAGGTGATCGTCATGGCGATCACTGGCGCGGCAACCTCGCGTGCGCCGATCAGTGCAGCCTGCACCGGCGACTTGCCTTCCTCGATATGGCGGTGGACGTTCTCCACCACCACGATGGCATCGTCTACGACCAGGCCGATCGCGAGCACCATGGCCAACAGTGTGAGCAGGTTGATGCTGAAGCCAAACAACGCCATGAACGCCGCGGCGCCGAGCATCGACAGCGGTATGGTTACCACCGGAATGATCACTGCGCGCCATGAGCCAAGGCACAGGAAGATCACGCACACAACAATGGCAATGGCCTCGAACAGCGTGCTTCGGACTTCGTCAATGGAGGCGCTAATAAAGCGTGCGAGCTCGAACGGAACCGCCACCTGCACGTCGGGAGGCAGGCTCTTTTTGATTTCTGGCAGCAACTCATTGACCTTGCTGACAATGGTGAGCGGATTGCCGTTAGGCGCGGCGTTTAGGCCAAAATAGACGGCCTTCACACCATCCATAGTCGCGCTGGTGTCTGCCGAAGCCGCACCCAGTTCTACGGTCGCGACGTCGCTCAGCCGGACAATACCGCTAATCGTTCGTTTGATCACCATGTCGCGGAATTCCCCCACGTTGATCAGATCGGTATTCACCTGAATGTTGGACACGACATAGAGTCCCTTGGCCTGCCCCGGGGCAGCTTGCACATTGTTGTCGCGCAGCGCCTGCGCGATCTCGCCAGCTGAGATGTTGCGCGCAGCCAGGCGATCGGCGTCCAGCCATATACGCATCGCCATCCGCTGACCGCCATTGAGATCAAGGCTGGCAACGCCCTCGATCGAAGAGAACTGGGGCTGCACGACGCGGGAGACGTAGTCGGTCAGCGCGGGGATGGACATCGTCTTGCTCGCGAACCCTACATAGGCCACGGCCGTGGCGTCACCGGACGACTTCGTCAGTACGGGGTCGTAAGCCTCCTTCGGGAGCCGATACTTGACTTCGTTCATTTTGGCCATGATCTGAGTCATGGCCTTGTTCGAGTCTGCGTTCAGCTTCATCCGCAATGTAATGATGCTTCTCCCTTGCGTTGAGGAGGAGGTCAAGTAGTCGATGTTCTCGACGGTGGCGACAGACTGAGCGATAGGCTGCGTCACGAACCCTTGCATGAGTTCCGGCGACGCACCGGGGTATTGGGTGGTAATGGTTAGCGTGGAACTCTCGGTCAGCGGATACTGACGTATTGGCAGCCCGCCCAACGCGCGCAGGCCCATGAGCAGTATCAACGTGCTGACGACCAGTGCCAGCACGGGTCGTCGGACGAAAAGATCAGTAAATTTCATGATGAGATTTCTTGTCGTGACTATTGGCGCGCGACGTCGCTGCCGTTCGGTACCACGGCCACGGTGTCGTGGCCAACAACTTGCACTGCGGCGCCGTTGTGCAATCGCAACTGGCCCGACGTCACTACGCGCTCGCCGGCGTGGATACCTTCGGTGACGACCACCTTTCCTTCTATGTGCTCTCCGGTTTTCACATACGACTGGCGGACGCTGAGGGCCTTCGGGTTCATGTCTTGCAAGACATAGACGAACTCGCCATAGGCGCTGTAGCTGACCGCAGTCTCGGGAACGGTGACCACAGCTGGTCGTGGCGGCAGCGCCACGCGAGCATTGACGTACATGCCGGGCGTGAGAGCACCGTCCGTGTTTTCCAGCGTGGCTTGCACTAGGAGCGTCCGGGTGCCGCTATCGATCTGCGGCTCAATGGTGCTGACCTTGCCGGTGAAACGGCGGTTCGGATGCGCATCCACCGCGACAGTCATGACCTGGTCGGGCCTTACCTCGCGCAATGCCCGCTCCGGCAGCGTGACATTGGCGTACAGGGTGTGTGAGTCCGTGAGGGACACCATCCCGTCACCAGTATGGACGAATTGCCCCAGGTTCACGCGCCGTACACCCAGTACACCGTCGAAGGGCGCCTTGATGCGCTTTTGCTCTATCAGGGCCTGAGTGCGCCGGATCTCGCCTTCTGTCTGGTCGTAGGCTGACTGTGCTTGATCAAGTTGCTCCTGCGTGGCGGCCTGCTGCGGCAATAGGCGGCGCGTGCGTTCGAGCATGGCCCGGGCATTACTGGCTTGGGCCTTCAGGCGTGCGAGATCGCCTTGTTCTGGCGCGTCATTCAGTTGCACCAACACCTGTCCCGTCCGCACCCTGCCGCCTGGGTAGAACAGGATTCGCGAAATGAGACCACTTGTCTCCGCCGTTACAAGCACTTGCCGGGTGGCTTCGAGCGAACCGATGCCTGTCAGGAAGCCGGGGAGGTCGGATTGCTCGGCCACGGCCACTGCCACTTTCGTGGCCGGGACTCCTGCTGCGCTCGTCTTGCTTGCCGCTTGCGCGCGGACGTGAAGTACCCCAGCGCCAATCGCGGCGAGAGCCAACAGGGCGGAGCAGCCCAGCCCAATCTTGAGTGTTTTGTTCATGATGTCGGTTTGTCTTGGTCAAAGGCCGGGTGCAGACTTTCGGACGCGCCAACGTGCCGTGACGCCGGTTCTCATCCACGCGTACCCTCACACGGATTGGCCCGGCTACATCTCTGCACTGCTTACCGAGAGCTAAAGCGGTATGCCTCTGGCTGAAAGGAAGAGGTGACGATGGCCAGTTCTTTGCGTTGAGCGTGTTGTCGCGCGTATTTCATGGACTCGCCTGAGCCTTGCGTCGAGGTTTCTACAAAGACCCGTCTTGCCCCGGGAAGAATGATATAGAGGAACGAATGGGCAATCTACGTGATAGAGTCCGGGAAACTTTGTTAATCGTCCATAAAAGTAATCATGGATCCACTTTCCGATGTCCTATCTTTACTGCGCATCCAAAGCTATCTTTCGGCTACGCTGAGCGCGGGTGGGGCGTGGGCGATCGAGTTTCCCGCGCAGGAGGGGATCAAGTTCAGTGCAGTCGGGCGGGGTAGCTGTTGGCTTCTGGTCGACGGTGAACCGGAGCCGTTGCAGTTGCGGGAAGGTGATTGTTTTCTTCTGACGCGGGGGAAGTCTTTCACGCTGGCCAGCGACCCGACCATACAGCCGATCGACTCTCGGGCGATTGTTCAGAGGATTGCGGCTGACGAGCTAGTCTGGCACTGTGGTGGCGACGATGTCGTGATTTTCGGTGGACGATTCGCATTTGCCGGTGAACCGGCCGCTTTGCTGATCGGCACGTTACCCCCCTTGGCACACATCAACGAAGGTTCGTCCCAGGCAATGGTGCTGCGATGGGCATTGGAGCGATTCACGGAAGAACTTCGCGACCGGCAGCCTGGCAGATCCCGAATGGCAGAACATCTTGCGCACCTCATGTTTGTTGAGATATTGCGTGTTCATCTGAAGGCGACGAGTCAGAGTGGCAGTGGATGGCTCGCCGCGCTGTCGGACCGTAATCTGAGTAGGGTGGTCGGTGCCATGCATGCCGCGCCAGCAAATCGCTGGAGCGTCGAAGACTTTGCCCGCGTGGCAGGAATGTCGCGATCGGCCTTTGCCTATCGCTTCAAGCAAGTGGTTGGCGTGGCACCGATGGAGTACCTGACGCGATGGCGAATGCTAGTCGCCGGCGATCGGCTGCGTCATACTGACGAACACATATCATCCATCGCATATTCGCTCGGCTACGATTCCGAAAGCGCATTCAGCACCGCGTTCAAGCGAGTGATGTCGTGCTCTCCAAGGCAATATCAACGAAGCTCCACCGCGCAGGCTGTGGCGCAGCCCGCTGCCTGACACTTTTGGCTAACGGCGTGCCATGGTCGGTTACGTCATGCTAACCGCAGGGAGGATGGGCACGCGGCATGCACGTGCGGCGTGACGTGGGAGGCGACAATCATTTTGTCCGGCGGCCAAGATGTTTGTCGGTAAACCGGACATCCTGCTTGACGCTATCCAGTGACGTTCATCTCCAGGGAAGCGTCAGCGAACTCCGCTGCATCATAGCTCTTGTCTGCACCTGGCGTGATCGCTGTGTCTGAATCCTTCGCCGCCTGGAGAGCATCGTCGACCATGACCTTGGTGGCCTCGCGTTCTGCACGGCCGTCGGCGACTGTCACCATGGCCCTGGCACCAGGCTGTGAACGGTTATACCGCTCAGGGGGTGCCCATGTAACGCAATTCACTGAAAGTTTTGCCGATACAGAACAGCAGAGCATCATTGTCCGTCCTGGACTCCTGGACTCCTGGACTCCTGGACTCCTGGGCTCGCTACTCCGCTTGCCGCCTTTGCATTCGCCACCGTGGTTGTTGTTGTCCTCGCCATCCTTGCGGACAAAGCTCTTGAGGTCCGTCCAAGCTTAAATCAGCGTACCGTCGACGCTGACGTGTTCGCCAGTCGGCCAGCTCTTCTCTTGCGCAATAGCAAGCACGGATCGGTCGTTTGCGGTTGTAGGTGAACACCGTGGGGCCCGCAGGCCTCGTCGGCCATGGCCAGACCGACGAACCAGCGGAAGAGGGCTGTTAGAGAGCACCTGCAGGCATGGCCCCGCCACAACTTCTCCGGCGCGATACTCTCGCGCGCGCCTCCAAGATCCGCATCGTACATTCCCGCGAACGGCCAGTTCATCTTCGCCAGCGCTTGATTGGCCATGGTACGGCTACATGCGTAGTGGATGGGATTGGGCACGAAGTCGTTAAGTCGCCGCTCGGCGAACAGTGCCTGCGCCACGCATCGCATGTTCAGGGTCGTGCGAGGGTCTCATATCAACGCACATGCTGACTCCGAACTGACTTCTGCCGGAGGTGCTTCACCAGCCTGATAAGTATTGGATCCATGAGCGGAGGGGTTGCCGATAGGCTCTGGACATCGCGGTGCTGCCCCGCAACCCCCTGCCCGTCATACCGAGAACTCTGCATCCAATGCTATGAGATCGCCAGCGTTGCGCCATCGGCCGGAACTGAGCCGTACGGCACGCTCCTGCATCCCTGGATCGTCGCATCACCAGCATGCCTGTCCGGAACGGTTCCGCGGCAAGTCGGCTTCTTCTGAGAATCTCCTCCTTGACTGAGCGTGAATTGCACACCTATACTTTGYTCACATACAGGATGTGAGTTCACGTATGTGAACTATGACCAAAAAATTAGGCCTCCATGGAAGGCGACGGAGACAAACGTAATGCTTAGTGATCAGAGAGCTCTATGTGGAACGTACATGCGAGCGGAAGTGCACTTTCAGTGCGTACGAGCGCTGGACACGTGATTCCAAACAGTTAGTCGCCACCTTTGAAATTGCCAGCTGCATTTCCGGCTACTAGGCATTGATCCCGAGGGGGCGGCGGAGATGGCGATTCCGTCACTGCAGCCGATTGGTAGCGCCCGGCGCCAGCAATCGGTGCAGTGCAATTTTGCGAAACTTCAACGAGTAATCTGAAAAATGCATCTGACATTAGGCCTGCATCGTGCTGTCCGGCACGAGCCGAGCAGCGTAGCCACGTTCTACGAAGGACGCACCCATACATTTCGACAATTGGCTGACCGCGTGGCCAGGCTGGCCGGTGCGCTGCGTACTATCGGCGTAAAAACGGGCGATCGTGTTGCTATCCTCGCACTGAACTCTGACCGATATATAGAGTACTACTTGGCGGTATGGTGGGCCGGCGCGGTCGTGAATCCGATAAATACGCGTTGGGCCACACCAGAGATTCTCTATTCGCTAGACGACTCGCAGTCCGAGGTGATGTTTGTAGACAGCGCGCACAAGTCGAAGATCGATGAATTGCGCGAGGGTAGCACTACGCTTGAGCACATTATTTACCTTGATGAAGAAGAGAAGCCTAATGGCACGCTTTCCTACGAAGATCTCATTGAAGATGGTGAGCCGATTGAGGATAGCTACCGCCACGGAGACGATATAGCCGGCATCTTCTACACCGGAGGCACAACCGGATTTCCAAAAGGAGTGATGCTCAGTCACACCAACATCGGTGTTCCGGCCATGACGTTTCTTTGCGAAGAGTATGGCTTCGGTTCCGTTTCTCTTCATACCGCGCCGTTGTTCCATGTCGCGCCGCTAATGTACGTAATAGCTCAGCTATTTAATGGTGGCCGCCACATCGTCTTATCCGGATTCGAACCAGCGCAGGTGGCGCGTGCGATCGAGGAGAGAAAAGTCACGGATGTACTACTGGTCCCCTCAATGCTCCACGTTCTGCTCGATTCTCCGGTTGTTCAAAAAACGAACTTCTCAGGTCTCAGGCGGATCTGGTACGGCGGGTCGCCAATCGCAGAGACAACCCAGCGTCGAGCGCTCGAAGTGTTTCAACCCAGCGGCTTGGTTCAGCTCTACGGCCTGACCGAGATTCCCGTTGTTGCATTGCTTTCCGCAGCATGGCATGCACCCGAGATGAGAAAGCTTCGATCAACCGGGCGCGCCGCTCAGGAAAACGAAATCATGATCGCCGACGCGAACGGAAGAGAAGTACCGCGCGGCTCGATCGGTGAAATAGTCGCGCGCGGACCCAACGTAATGAAGGGATATTGGAACAAGCCAGTGGAGACGGAGACGGCCATCCGTAATGGCTGGCTATGGACAGGTGACGCCGGCTACATGGACGACGACGGCTTCGTGTTCATTGCTGATCGCTTCAAAGACATGATCGTCACGGGGGGGGAGAACGTTTACGCGGCGGAAGTCGAGAACGCCATTGCGAAGCACCCGGCAGTTGCCGCCTGTTCAGTCATAGGTATTCCCAGCCACGAGTGGGGTGAGTCGGTTCACGCTGTGGTGGTGCTGAAGCCTGGCGCCCGCGAATTTACCGTGGAGGAGATCCGACATCATTGCAAAGATCTGATCGGTGGATACAAGAGCCCACGTAGCATCGAATTCAAGCCGTCACTTCCGCTTTCAGCATTCGGCAAGGTCGTCAAGGACGAGCTTCGAGCGCCGTTCTGGAGAGACGCAATTCGAAAGGTATAGATCGACGTCGACCAACACACGTAAAAACTTCCAGGAGGTTCAAGTGAATCAGGCACAAAGGGATATCCAAAGTCACCTTGTCGGTGTAGCTGCGCCCCCTTTTAGGGGAGTCGTCGAATATACCAAGGTCGTCGAGTACGCACAGGCCATTCATATCCGCAACCCTATTTATTTCGATCGTGAGGCCGCGATCGCAGCGGGATACCGAAACGTTGTTGTGCCCCCTGGTTTTATCAACCCATTCTCACTACAACCGCGTTCCGCAAAGTTCGAGACATTTGGCATTAATGAAAAAAGAGCGGTCGCAGGGGAGTGGTCATGGGAGCAGCGACTTGTCATTTGTGCAGGTGATGAACTTCACGGGCAGAGTGTACTTGTCGAGTTTAGTGAGAAGCAGGGAACGCGTCCGAAACGCATTTTCGTGATCGAGACTACGTATTCGACTGACGATTGCGAGGCCGCCATTGTGGTTCGCGACACAACGATCGAGTTCAAGGAGTGAATCCATGAGAGATCCAATTGAGGAACTCTGTCCAGCCGTTAGTCGCGTCGATATCGCTTGGGTGTGTGTTGCGACCAATGACGGCAATCCGTTGCATCTCGATCATGAATTCGCAAAGATTGCCGGCTTTGCGGACGTGGTCGTACCGGGACATCTCTTGATCGGATGGATCGGCCAGTATCTCGAGGACTGGTGCGGTGGTCCTGAAAATATCCTGGGCTGGGCGCTACGCTTCACAGCGCCGGTATGGCCAGGTGACCGTATTAAGCTGCAAGGTGAGCTGACGGAGTCAGTTCTGCAATCCGGCGAAACCGTGATGGTGACAATCACAGCGACATCGCAGAAAGATCAGGTGGTCGGCATCGCTAGGGCGGAATTTCGCCTCTCATACGCGAAATCATTTAACAACTAAGGAAACACACCGTGGACCGCTACGCTCGCTACACCAAGCTGAAGTTTGACCGACCGCATCCTCATACATTGCGAATCACGATCACCACTGACACAAAGCACAACTTCATGGACGCCGATATGCATAGAGAGCTCGGTGAGGTCTGGCGAGACATCGACGTTGACGAAAGCGTGTCCGCGGTGCTACTCACAGCAGCCGGCGCGTCCTTCTCAGCTGGTGGAAACATCAAGCGCGCCAGCGACACTTACGAGTTCGAGGAACGCGCGCGAACGATGAAGGAAGCGCACAACATCGTCTATAACATGATCAATTGCAGCAAGCCAATCGTCAGCGCGGTGCGGGGGTGGGCGGTCGGCGCAGGCCTGGCATGTGCGCTGTTGGCCGACATTTCTATAGTTACCAAGGACGCGAAGCTCATGGATGGCCACACGAGACTGGGGATAGCTGCCGGCGACCATGCCGTCATGCTATGGCCTTTGCTCTGCGGCATGGCGCAGGCTAAGTACTACCTTCTCTTGTGCGATCAACTGTCCGGCGCGGATGCCGAGAGAATTGGTCTAGTTACGATGGCAGTCGAGGACGATGAGTTGGAGCAGAAGTCATTGGATATTGCAATACGATTGGCCGAAGGTGCGCCGAGTGCAATACGCTGGACTAAATATGCTCTTAATAATTGGTTCCGACAGGCAGGCCCAATTTTTGACACGTCGCTCGCGCTAGAGATGATTGGATTCTTTGGTCCAGAAGTCAAAGAGGGGCGCTCTGCGGTGAACGAAAAGCGGCCTGCAAAATTCGAACAAAATATTTGGTTTTGATTCTCCCACCAATCTCAGGGGGCAGCATTCGTCAGCGCAACGCCATGCACGCTGAACTTGTTGCGATAGTTTTGTGTTATGGAAAATTAAAATCATGATAAGTGACGGCGTACTGAGGCTGGGACAGGGTTACGTCTGGCAGGATCTGGAGATCGGTCAGCGATTCGACACCTACCGCCGAACCATCACCGAGTCTGACCTGGTCAGCTTCATCAACTGCACCGGTATGTTGGAGGCTATCTTCATCGATGCCGAGTACAGCACCCGTTTCGGCGCGGTAAAGGGACGGATCGTACCTGCGGCGCTCACATACGGGTTGATTGAAGGCATGTTGTTTCAAACAATGATTCAGGGTACGGGTCTAGCACTGCTTGAATCACATCAGAAAGCGCTCAAACCCGTCATTGTCGGAGATTCAATCCGCGCGACTGTGGAGGTAACAGGAGTCAAACAGACATCGAAGGATAACCGTGCAGTCGTTGCGTCACAGGTTGAGGTGTTCAACCAGCGTGATGAGGGGGTCCTGACCTATCAGGTGGTACGTCTTCTTGCTGGACGGTAGACAACCCTACGGTCGACGAAAGAAATTTCCTCAGTTATCGGGTAGCCAAATCGGTAGACCTGTATTTGGCATGCACCCGTTCACCAAGCCGATGTAGCGGCGCGATCGTTTCAATCACCAAACAGTGAAAAATGGCACCAGGTTGACCTAGACCGCAATCGCGCGATGGTATCGACCAGACGGAAAGCGGACAAACGAGTCGAGCGAGGTACCGAGTTTCACCATAAAAAGTTGCTCCACTAATTCGGAGGAGATTAAAACCATGATTACCGCTGGAACGATAGATGGAATCAGGATCGTGCCTGCAGAGATTGAAGCTGCTGTTTACAGAAAGATAGCTTGGCGTCTCATACCCTTCCTAGGGTTGTGCTATCTCATGTCCTACCTGGACCGCGTTAATATCAGCTTCGCGAAATTGCAAATGCTGCGGGACCTCGGGATGAGCGAAGCCTCCTACGGTCTGGGCGCTGGTTTGTTCTTTATTGGGTACATTCTCTGTGAAATACCCGGCAATGTTATCTTGCAGAAGGTTGGGGCTAGATTCTGGATTGCCCGCATCATGATTACGTGGGGGATTCTGTCCGGCCTCATGATGTTTGTCACATCTCCTTGGCAGTTCTATGCGCTGCGGGTTCTACTTGGCGCTGCGGAAGCAGGCTTCATCCCAGGGGTGGCGTTCTTCCTGGCTAGTTGGTTTCCAGCTTACCGTCGTGCTCGCGTCATGAGTCTGTTTTTTCTTGGAGCAGCTCTCTCGGGTGTAGTGGGCGGCCCGCTTTCGGGCTGGATCTTGACTCACCTTCATAATTCCAGCGGCCTTCATGGCTGGCAATGGCTCTTTCTGCTCGAAGCGATTCCGACGGTCGTGCTTGGAATCATGACTTTCTTCGTCCTCGCGAATTCACCCAACGAGGCGAGATGGCTTTCGCAGAAGGAAAAGGAGATCGTGGCAGGCATTCTAGACGCCGATGCTGGCGAAGCGGGACATAGCACACACCGCTTTGTGGACGGACTAAAGGACATGAAGGTGTGGTTGCTGGGTGTCATCGATTTTTCGATCCTCATCTGTATCTACGCAATCAGTTTCTGGATGCCGACTTTCATTCGAAATGCTGGTTTGCACGATACCTATCAGATTGGGCTGCTCACTGCCCTCCCGAGCGCTGCTGCCGTGATTGGCCTGCTGTGCCTCGGATGGAGTTCGGACCGGTACCGGGAACGCCGTTGGCACCTAATTTTGCCGTTAGTCGGTGGATTCGCGGCCATGGTAGCGAGTACGTGGTTTCCGCAGAACGTTGTGATGACAGTCAGTTTGCTGACAGTTGCTTACGGTTTGGTCTTTGGGTCGATACCGGTCTTGTGGGCTGTGCCTCCGTCCTTTCTGCGAGGATCCGCAGTGGCCTCGGGGTTCGCGGTAGTTTGTTCCGTAGCTAACGTCGCGGGACTTGTCAGTAACGGAATCATCGGTTCCGTGTTGGACCTAACTGGTAGTGCCGCAGTGGCGATGTGGGTGTTCGGAGCAATCCTCCTCATTGGAGCCGCACTGGCTTTCTCGTTGCCGGCAAAGCAGGTCAACCGTTAGGCGATGCAAATGGCGATGGCCTCCAGCCAAATCTTGGGGTATAGCCGTAAATCATTTTATACAAATAACATCAAGAATTTTTCAAAACCACAACGGCGGCATAGATCGCCAGTGCGATCTGTGCGTCAACAAGGAGGAGAGAATGATGAGCCATCGAAGGCTGGTTGCGGCATTGTTTGCAGCAGCCCCTGTGCTAGCCTGGTCCCAGTCCGTCACAACATACGGTGTGATCGACACCGGTGTGGAGTATGTGAATAACGTTGGCCCATCCGGCAATAGCCTGGTGCGCATGCCTGCGCTCACGGGAACGGTGCCTTCCCGTTGGGGCCTGCGGGGCTCCGAGGATTTGGGCGGCGGCCTGAAGAGCATTTTTGTCCTGGAGTCGGGCTTTGCACCGGATTCTGGTACCGCTAATCAAGGCGGTCGACTTTTCGGCAGGCAGGCGCTGGTGGGGTTGTCGGGGGAATGGGGGCAGCTATCGCTTGGAAGGCAATACACGATGTTGTTTTGGGCAAATCTGGATTCGGACATCCTTGGCCCTAATATCTATGGATCGAGCTCGCTCGACAGCTACATCGCAAATCCGCGCGCAGACAACGCGGTGGCATACAAGGGGAAGTTTGGGGGGCTGACCATCGGCGCCACTTACAGCTTCGGCCGTGACACAGTCAACGCCGGTCCAAGCGCCGCCGGCACGAACTGCGCGGGTGAGAATGCCGCTAGCAAGTCGTCATGTCGCGAGTGGTCGGCGCTGGTTCAGTACGAGTCCAATTGGTGGGGGGTCGCGGCCAGCTATGATTCTCTGCGCGGTGGTCCTGGAGCATTTGCCGGCCTCACTAGCAAGGATTTGACCGACGACCGCCTTCTGATAAGCGGCTATGTTGTTCTCTCACAAGCTAAGCTGGGTGCGGGCGTGATTCGTCGCGACAACGAGGGCAGCAGCACACCGCGCAGCGAACTATGGTACGGCGGCCTCGCCTACGACATCACGCCGGCATTCACGCTGGCGGGCCAAGTCTACTACCTCAACTACCGCAACAGTGGAGACAAGGCGATGCTGTACGCGCTGCGTGGCTCCTACGCGTTTTCCAAGCGGACTTCCGTTTACGCCACAGCTGGCTATATCGACAATGGAGGGCAGCTTGCCATGTCGGTCAGTACCGGCGCACCCAACTCCAACCCGAAACCAGGCGGCTCTCAATTTGGCAGCATGGTCGGAATCAAGCATATCTTCTAGTGCACTTGTGTGATTGCCGAAGCCCAGTGGGGTAGCTTCCTTCGTTGGACGGGCCGTTACTCCACATTTCATGCCGACTGGGTTCGGACATATCGACATTGCTAGCTCGGCAGACGATGAGATTGTGTGCTGATGTGATCGGGGCCAACGACATGATGGCGATTGGGTTACGATGCGCGCCGGCATGTTGGGTTGGCCGTCGCCGTCGGAGTTCACTATCGACAGCGCGTGCCGGGCGCCGCGTCGAAATGCTGCGAGTCGGTCGACGAGGGGGCGATGACCACGGCGCGTAACCCAAACGATCATGTTGGGCAGGGTAACTCCCCGGCGGGCTCCTGGGGGCCCCGCACCTGCATGCGCTCGTGCGTCAATCTCGGGCTGAACTCCGTGGCCATGCCAGTCGGAGAAATGGGGGAAACAATGTTTAGGCTGTCCACCTCTGGCGGCCGCCAACGGGCTGGCTGGTGCGCCGACGTGACTGAGTTACGAGTGGCAAGCCCATCGTGGGGGGGTAGGCCGCCGCCGTGGGCTTGTGGTGACGGTCACGCACAGTGCGGGTGGCCATGTCGTTTGTGAACCTGAATCCTGGAAGAAGGAAATGATGGTCGACAAACTGGAACGCCGGTTGGCGGGGCCGGCCAGAACCTACATCGAAGCGGGATATGCCATAGAGGTGGACGTTCTGCAAGTGGCGGACGGAAGCTGGGGAGCGCTCGTCCGTCTGTCAAAGCAGGCTGACGCGCAGTTGCCTGCCGTGCATTTTATGCTTGACCGTACGTTCGAGGACCGTGCCATGGCGTTCTCGTACACGCTGGCGCTGACACGCACGTGCGTGTCGCAGTTCGCACCAGCGGCCACGAACACGATCGCGGACTTGCTCAAGTCCGGCAAGGCCAACACATAGGCAGGCCGCAGCGCGGCAAAATGAGAATTCAACGAGGTTGGATGTCGCTTTGCGCGCTTCGAGATGCCTTGATGGCAGGAGTCGGAAGCCTTCCGAGGCCTCATGGCGGCATTCGAGCGCATTCTTCCTTTGCGACGGCCATCAAATCTGTCGAGGCGAGAGGTTGTCTCGGCGGTTCTGGAGGCGGGCGGAGGTTTGACCGGTGAGGTCTCGCGGCTTTTGAATTCTGCCACTGAGCTTGCGATCCGCGATGGAAGGGAAATGATTGATGTCTCCCACATTGAACACGCCTGGAGCTGAGTGCTCTAACCGGCCGAGGCCGTGGCCCGTTGCACCGCGTCCCTTTGATGGGGTCCTGGTTCAAGAGGGCGACGCGCACTTGCACGACACTGTGTGCTCCCGCACGACTCCAACGCATATGTTGGCTTTTACACATCCGACGGCCAACGATTCGATTGATAGATGACTCGACGAAGCCGGTCGCGATTCGTAGGCCGACACGACATCAACGCCCAGCTCAGCGATTGGCTTTATCTCCTCGCACCACCGCCGCACGGGCTGTGCGTGTTGGAGGGATTTGCCCACGGCCATTGTGTGATTGCGGATAGTCACGTGACTGTCGCGTCCGGAAGTTGGCACCAAGAGGTCCATGACCTGCTTGGCCTGCCGGTAGGGCATTGTGGCGCCGAGTTCAGCATGCAGCCATCGCAGCTCGCCTGTGCTTGCTCCTTAACGTAATTCTTAAGCGGCGACACATACCTGGATCTGTCTGTACCACAATTGCATGCTTTCCATCGATCGCGGCAGTAGAAGACCTTTCCCAGCGTGGTCTTCAGTTCGGCGGAATGTCCGTCGTGCACACGGCGGAGCGCGCCGCAAGCCTTACAAGCTCGCTGCGACGCGCAGTAGCGATCGATCTGCTCCACGACAAATTCTTGCTGGACGCAATTGACTAACGACTTGCCTTCCGCAAGGGACAAGCCGACGTCGCCGGAGGCCCCGCAGTCGGCTCGATGGAACCGCATCAACTCAACCCGTTTGACCGCTGTGGCATGGCCATCATCGAACTCGAGAACGATCGTGCATCGCATGTCGGCTCCCCGTCTCTTTGATATCGAGACGATACTCTGATGCAGGGCGGCATCCCAGGGTTTTTAACGGCTTCCCTCAACAGCAACGGCGCTATCCGGCGCGTGCACTTCCTGATGCCAATGACCGCTTCGATCCTGTCGAACAACCGCGTGCACGCGCCTTTTGGCGCGGCGGGCGGTGGCGCGGGCGCACTTGGTAACAACTACATCGAGCGCGCGGACGGAACCCGGGAAGGGTCGGCGCACATCGGCAGGGCGACATGGTGCCCGACGACGTCTTCGTGATCGAGACCCCCGGAGGGGGAGGGTACGGCCGCGAATGAGCCCATTCTGGGTGGCTCATTATCCTCTTGAGGGCAGACTGCTCTCAGCCGCGCTTTGGCAAGCTCTCCAGCAGTGGCGGATCAACGGCAGGGGCCCGGCGCGGGCTGCGTTCCCGGCGCAATCATGTCGATGAAGTCCTGCATGTAGCTGCGCACGTACTGGTCGGCCCGCAGGCTAACCGCCGCCATCGACGGCGGAAAGAGGTCGCCGGTGTCGATCACCGCGAGGTCGGTGTCGCGCCGGGGCTCTACCGCCATCTGCTGCAGCACGGCCACACCCAGGCCGKCGGCCACGTAGGCCTTGATCACGTTGGCGTCGGTCGCCCTGACCACCACGCGCGGCGCCAGTCCCCGGCGCTCGAACTCCCGCGTTACCATCCATCCCGAATTGAAGTGCTCGTCGTAGGTCACGAGCGGATAGCGTGCGATGTCCTCGATCGTCACGCGTGCCAGCTTCAGCAGCGGATGCCGCCGCGGTACGATCAGGCAGCGCGGGATGGCATAGGCTTCGAGCGTGACGATGCCTTCCGGCGTCGCGTCCGGCAGCGTCGAGATGCCGAGGTCAACCGCGTTTTCGCTCACCCACTGCATGATCTGCGCGGGGTGTCCCTGCAGCAGTTCCAGGTCTATTGCCGGATATGCCGCGCTGAAGCGGCGGATGGCGTCGAGCAGCCCGTAGCGTGCATGGATGTGCGTGGTGCCCACGCGCAGCGTGCCGCTGCCACCCGCGAGGCCCGCGCTGGCCAGCCCCGACAGCGAGCGCGTGTCGTTGAGCACGCGCCGCGACAGCGCCGCGGCCTCCTGGCCGGCGTCGGTCAGTCCCACCAGCCGGTTGCCCCGGCGCACGAACAGTTCCACGCCGATCTCGCCTTCGAGCGAGCGGATCAGCTTGCTCACGGCGGGCTGGGTGGTGTGCAGCGCGTCAGCCGCGCGAGACACGCTGAGCTGGCTGGCGATGACGGCTTGCAGGCAGCGGAGTTGCTGGAGGGTCATGATCGTCGCGTCGGTTGGATCATGCCATTTTGGCAATGATTGTCTACAAACATGTCATTTTACAGAAAGAAGCCGACGGCCGAGAATGGCTGCCATCCCCTCAGGAACGAAAGGCTTCGCGATGACTTGCAGTGTGTTCGACCAAGCCCTCCAGCAGCACATGTGGAGCACCGACGAGATGCGTGGTGTGTTCTCGGAGGAGAGCCGTGTGCAGAAGTGGTTCGATTTCGAGGCCGCGCTGGCCGCTGCGCAGGCTGAACTGGGCATCATTCCTGCCGAGGCCGCTGCCGAGATTGGCGTGAAGGCGCGGGTGGCGGACATCGACCTGCTGGCGCTGGCCGCCGAAACGCGCCGGGTGAAGCACCCGCTGGTGCCGGCGGTGCGCGCGCTCCAGCAGCGCTGCGCCGGAGGGCTGGGCGAGTTCGTGCACTTCGGCCCGACCTCGCAGGACGTCTACGACACCGGAATGATGCTCCAGGTGCGGCAGGCCCACGCCATCCTGATGCGCGACCTGGCGGCCGTTGGGCGCGAACTGTACCGCCTGGCGGACGAACACAAGCACACGCCGATGGCCGGGCGCACCCACGCTGTGCAGGCGCTGCCGATCACGTTCGGCCACAAGTGCGCGATCTGGCTGTCCGAACTGGGCCGCCACCATGAGCGCATGCAGGGGCTGGAGCAGCGTACCTTTGTCGGCCAGATGGTGGGTGCCGTCGGCACGCAGGCGTCGTTCGGGGCGCAGGCCGGCGAGCTGGAGCAGCGCGTGATGGAGCGGCTCGGGCTTGGCGTGGCACCGATCAGCTGGCAGCCTGCGCGCGACCGCCTGGGCGAGTATGTCAGCGTGCTGGGCCTCGTCGGCGCCACGCTGGGCAAGATCGCCAACGCCATCATGAACCTCGAGGGCGACGAGGTGGGCGAGCTCGCCGAGCCGTTCAGCGACGGCAAGGTAGGCTCCTCCACCATGCCACACAAGCGCAACCCGGCCGTGGTGGAGACAGTGGTGACGCTCAGCCGCGCCATCCGCTACAGCGTGGCGATGATGCACGACGCGCAGATGGCCGAGCACGAGCGCGACGTGGCCGCGGTGCGTATGGAGTGGAAGGCCGTGCCCGAGGCCTGCATGATGGCCGCGGCCATGCTGCAGATGATGCAGTACGCGCTGTCCGGCTTGACGGTGAACGCCGCGCGCATGCGCGCCAACCTCGATTTGCTGGGCGGCTTCCTGATGTCCGAGCGTGTGATGTTTGCGCTCGGCGGGAAGGTCGGCAAGCAGACCGCGCACGAGCTGGTCTATGCCGCCGCCATGCAGGGCATGGAAAGCGGTATCACGTTCGAGCAGGCGCTGTCCCACGATCCCGCAATCCGCGCGGCCATCGAGCCAGCCGAGCTCAAGGCGCTGCTCGACCCGGCCACCTACGTGGGGCTGGCCCCGCAGATCGTGGAGCGTTTCCTGGGCCAGGCGCGGGAGAGCGGATGGCCCGGCTGAAGGCGCGCCGGCCTGCACAGGCCCTGCCCGGCGCGAGACATCACAGGACATCACAAGACAACACAGGAGACACACCATGAACCGAATTGCCGAGAGATTGCGACGGCTGGGCGCGCTGGCGCTGCTGTGCGCGGGCGCCATGATCGCCACCCATGCGGGCCATGCACAGGCTGACACCTACCCGAACCATCCGGTGCGCGTGGTCGTGCCCTATCCCGTGGGTGGCGGCGGGGACACCGTCGCCCGGCCACTGACGCTGTACATGTCGGAGCGCATGGGCCAGCGTATCATCGTCGACAATCACGGCGGCGCCAACGGCAATATCGGCATGGAGATGGTCGCCAAGGCACCGCCCGACGGCTACACGCTGGCGCTCGCGCTGACCTCTCAGCTGGCAGTCAACCAGAGCCTGTACCGCAAACTGCCGTACGACCCGGTCAAGGATTTCGAGCCCGTCTCGCTGCTGGCCTCGGCGCCGTACTTCCTCGTCGTGCATCCTTCGGTGCCGGCCACGACCCTGGCCGAGTTCATCAAGCTGGTCAAGGCGAATCCCGGCAAGTACACCTACGGCTCGTCGGGCAACGGCAGCGGCCCGCACCTGTCAATGGAGTTGCTGAAGTCCATGGCCGGGCTCGATCTCGTGCACGTGCCGTTCAAGGGCACCGGGCCCGCCATGCCCGCGCTGCTGGCGGGGCAGGTCAGCGCCATGTTCGCCAGCTATGGCGTGGCGTCGCAGCAGATCAAGGCCGGCAAGTTGCGCGTGCTGGCGGTGTCCACCGCGCAGCGCGCGGCCTCCATGCCCAATGTGCCCACCATCGCCGAGGCCGGCGTGCCCGGCTACGAGTCCAACGTGTGGTACGCGCTGCTGGCGCCGCGCGGCACGCCGCGCCCGATCGTCGCCAAGCTCAGCGGCGAAATCGCGGAGCTGATCAAGAGCTCGGACCTGCGCAAGCGCTTCATGTTCGACGGCATCGTCCCGGTGGGGTCGACGCCCGAGGCACTCGGCGCCTATATCCAGTCCGAGAGCGTCAAGTGGTCCGCCATCGTCAAGCGCTCGGGCGCCACGATTGACTGAGCGAGGCCAGCACTCCCATCCCAGCCACACCCACAGGAAACCCACAATGAAGATCGAACGCGTAGAGGCCATCGCCGTGCGCATCCCGCTGAGCAAGGTGTTCTCCGGCAGCTCGTACCAGGTCGACAGCCGCGCCACTGTGATCRCCCGCCTGCACACCAGCTCGGGCCTGGTCAGCGAGGTCTACAACGGCGACCCGCGCGAGCACGGCCCCGAGATCGCCCGCATGATCGAGCAGGACATGGCGCCGCTGCTGATCGGCGAATCCATCCACGCGTGCGAGCGCATCTGGGAAAAGCTGTTCCGGCTGACGATCCGGGCGGCAGACCGGGCGCTGGTCATGAACGCCATCGCCTGTGTCGATGCGGCGGTGTGGGACCTGGCGGGCAAGGCGCTCGGCGTCAATGTGTGCCGCCTGATGGGCGGCTACCGGCAGGAGATCCCGATCATCGCCATTGCCGGCTATTACCTCCCGGGCAAGACTGCGTCCGACCTGGCCGGCGAGATGGCCTGGCTGCGGTCGGTGGGTATGGCCGGCTGCAAGGTGAAGGTGGGTGGCCTGTCGCCCGAGGAGGATGCCGAGCGCGTGAAGTATGCGCGCGAAGGCGGCGGCGCGGACTTCATGCTGGCAGTGGATGCCAACCGCGGCTGGAGCGTGGCGGAGGCGACGCGCTTCGCGCGGCTGGTGGAGCCATACGACATTGCGTGGTTCGAGGAGCCCTGCCACTGGCACGATGATGCGCGCGACATGGCCGCGGTGCGCCAGGCCACCTCGATCCCCATCAACGCGGGGCAGAGCGAGGTCAGCGCGGCGGGCGTGCGCCGGCTGCTCGACGCGGGCGCGGTGGACATCGTCAACTTCGATGCGTCCGAAGGCGGCGGCCTCACCGAATGGCGCCGCGCTGCGGCGGCCTGTGCGCTAGCCGGCGTGCGCATGGCGCACCATGAAGAGCCGCAGATCGCTTCGCACATGCTGGGCGCCGTGCCGCACGGGATCTGCGTGGAGTGCTTCCCGGACCCCGACCGCGACCCGATCTTCCCCGGCATGTGGGCCAACCCGCCGCGGATTAAGGACGGCATCCTGTCGATCCCGCAGGGCCCCGGGTTCGGCATCGAGCTGGACTGGGACATGGTGAAGCGGTACCGGCTGAACTAGGGGGATCTCCGGGGCCGCCGGGCCCCGGCACTGCCCCACCTCGGTTGCTGCCCCGGCTTCCTCGCTTCCCCTTCATGGGGTAGTCGAATGGAAGGGACTTTGGGTCGGCCGGAAGAGCACCCTTACCTTCCACGTATGCGGCCATCGGTTCCGTGCTTTAGCGACAACACATGGACGATTTTCAGGTGAAAACTTGGACCGCGAACCATTGGCCTCATCCTCTGCAAGAGCAAGAACGGGCTGATCGTGGAATATGCGCTGCGTGAGTCAGCGAAGCCAAGCGATACAATTTGCAGTAATTGGCCATGCCGTTCGGACAGGGCGGTGGCTGCGCTAGAATGACCCGCGACAGAACGACAATAACGAGGGTCGAGCGGTGACGTCGCGGACACACTACACCACATTGGGCCTTGCCAAAACTGCCTCTGCGGCAGAGATCAAGGCCGCCTATCGGCGAATGGCGATGCAGTGGCATCCGGATCGCAACCCGAAAAGCCAGTCCGAAGCCACCGCCCGCTTCAAAGAAATCAAGCACGCCTACGAAACACTGAGCAACGAACGGAAGCGTGAAGCCTATGACGACTCGCTGAACGAGACTAGATTCGGGCCTGGCGCGGGATCGTTTGGTTTCGGCGCCGGCGCAAGCCAGTCTTCGGGAAGGGCGAAGCCGGCCGGATTCGGTTCCTACTGGCATCGCTCCCCGCCGCCTGTACGCGGCGAGGATATTGAGTGCAAGGCATCGATCTCCGTCGAGACGGCGGTCAACGGGGGAACGATCGAGGTAAAGGTTCCATACGTCGGTCCGTGCGATGCCTGCGGCGGTACGGGATGGGCGCGGGCCGCGTCGCGCTGTAAGGCGTGCGCTGGCGAAGGATGCTCTAAGTGCGACTATACGGGTAGGACAAACGTCTGCGCTACATGCAAGGGGAGTGGTCACGCGAAAGCGGAACGGAAGATTGCGACGGAGGTTCGTGGTGGAATCGTCGATGGCATGATGATTCGCATCGTCGGTGGTGGCACACCCGGGGGAAATGGCGGGGCCGATGGCGACGCACTGTGCAGGATCAAGGTGCTGAAGGCTGGAAGCTACAAACTTCAGGGCCTCGACCTGATGGGGGAAGTAAAGGTGGATTTTGCAACTGCCGCGATCGGCGGGAAGGTGCACGTCGACGTGTTCGGGAAGTCCTACACCGTCGAGGTGCCGCCCATGACGCGCGCGGGGAAGATCCTCCGGCTGTTAGGGAAGGGCCTGCGACACGCTGTCAACCATGACACGGGCGATCTGCGGCTCAGGGTCGTGATCGACCTGCCGAAGGGACGGCTCAGCGAGGCGCAAAAGCAGGTGCTCAAAAGCATGTTTGCGGACGGCATGAGTTTACACGACTGACCGCGCCGATGCCGCACCGGTGGCAGGGGCATCCGCGGCCGGCTCGCGGGTCTGCCAGTTTGAGCTCGAACCCAGTGAACGGCAGCCCCCATGACGCCCACGCTACAGCGAATGCGCGGCGCAGGTGCCGGCGGCTAGTCGATGCGGGCGCCGCTCGCCTTGACGATCGGCCGCCACGCCTGGTACTCGGCCACCACGAACTTGCCGAATGATTCCGGCGTGTATTGCATTGGCTCCGCGCCTTGCAGCAGGAGTTTCTTGCGCATAGTGGGGCTGTTGACAGCGTCGGTCACGGCCTTGTTCATCCTTGCAACCACCTCCGGCGGCGTGCCCTTGGGCGCAAACAGGCCAAACCAGGCACCCGTCACCAGGTTCTTGACGCCCGCTTCGGCCATGGTCGGGGTGTCCGGCAGCGCCTCGGCGCGCTTGGCGCTGGTGACGGCCAGCGGGCGCAGTTGCCCGGCGCGAATATGGCTCATCACCGAGGGGATCGTCGCGAACATGAACTGCACGCGCCCGGCCAGCAGGTCGTTCAAGGCATCCGCGCCCTTGTAGGGCACGTGCACGGCGTTGGCGCCGGTGCGTTCGTTGAGCAGCGCGCCCGACAAATGCGCGGCGGTCCCGACGCCGGTGGAGGCAAAGTTCAGCTCGCCGGGATTCGCTTTTGCGTAGGCCACCAACTGGGCGACATCGTTGGCGGGCACGCCAGGATGCACCACCAGCACGTTCGGCACATCGGCGATTGGCGCCACCGGCGCCAGTGCCGTCTGCGGATTGACCTTGAGATTGGGATAGAGCGTGGGATTGATGGCGATCGGGCCGACCGAGGTGGCAAGCAGCGTGTAGCCGTCCGGCGCGCTCTTGGCCACGAACTCTGTGCCGATATTGCCGCCCGCGCCGGGCCGGTTTTCCACGATCACCGTCTGCTTCAGGCTCTGGCCGAGCTGGTTGGCCACTTCGCGCGCGAGGATATCGGTGGTGCCGCCTGCGGAAAAGGAAACTACGACGCGAATGGGTTTGGTCGGGTAGGGCTCGGCATTGGCGCCGGTGCTTGTACCGGCGCCGGCAAGCAATAGCAGCGCGGCGGCGGTCAGCCGCTTTGGCAGGGTCATGTCTCACTCCACGGATTGAGGTGGTTTCAGGCCGCGCTGCTTTGGCGCGTGCCCACTATAGACATGGTACGAAGCTGGTCCCGCCCAGCGTTGATCAAATAGAAACGCTGCCTTCTTTCATCATGATGGCGCGACTAGCGTGCGCGCTGGTAATGACGCTCCATCGTCGCGCACTGGGCCAGGTAGTCCAGCAGCCTGGCAGTGCCGGCTGGCAGCGACTGCCGGTCGCGCACGCACACATAGAAATTGCGCTCGGCCCACGCATCAGTCAGCGTCAGCAGGCTGAGCCCCATCATCGACAGGTAGTTCTTGGCGATGCCCTCCGGCACCACCGCGATGCCCAGCCCCTCGCGCACCATCCGGCAGCGCGCCTCGAAATTCGATACCTGCGTCTTCACCGTCAGCGGCCGCGAGATGGTGCTGCTCACCAGTTGCAGGAAGGCCTCGAAGGTATAGCGCGGGAAATATCCCAGGAAGTCGTAATCCAGCGCCTCTTCCAGTTGCAGCGAACCCTTGGCTTCCAGTGGATGGCCGCGTGGCACCACCAGTCCCACCCGGTCCGAGCGGTAGGGTAGAGAGAACACGCCGGGGCTGGGTGCTTCGGCGTGATAGATGCCGATGTCGGCATCGCCGTTAGAAACCATGCGCGGGATGTCGAAACTTAACGCTTCGATCAGGTCGATGCGGCTGTCGGGCGCGCTCTGCAGGAAGCCGCTGATATCGGTAGGCAGGAACTGCAGGATCGTGGACGGGTTTGCCGCCAGGCGAGTCTTGGCGATGCCGTCCGTCGAATAGGTGGCCAGCGCCTCTTCGGCCAGCTTGATGCTGCGGACGATGGCCCTGGCGCGCTGGTAGAGCATGGCGCCGGCCGGCGTGGGCTCCACGCCGCGCCCGTGGCGCACCAGCAGGGCGGTACCGACCTGGCGCTCCAGTTCCGAGATGCGCTTGCTGGCCGCCGAGGTGACCAGGTTCTCGCGTTCGGCCGCGCGGGAAAGGCTTTTTTCCTCGACGGCGGCGATCAGGACTTCCAGGGAGGCGATATCCATGCGGGTGTCTTGCTGATGTGCGGATGGCGTGGCGCGAGAAAGCGACGAGGCAGGAGTGCCATGCTATGCATCTTCGCTGCCAACGTCAAACGGGATTTTCCCGGCCGCGACAGGTGGCTCGCTAGATGCGCCGGCAGCAGTGCTTGACGCGCCCGCGCGTGGGCCACTTCGCCACCGTGCTCGGGAGCTTTCACCAAATTTCAAAGCTTGCCTGCCGGCGCTCCCTAACATGGGGTCAAGGCGGCAAGGCAATACCGATCAAGCCGCCATCAAGCCGTATGACGACAAGGAGCACTGCATGGTGATCGATGAACTAGCCGAATACGTCGGCGCGGAGGGACGGCGGGCGCTGTCGCCCGAGGTCCTCCACTATGGCAAGCGCGCCGTGATCGACTGGTTTGCCGCGCTGTTCCCGGGCACGCGCATGTCGCCCGGCACGAACCTCGTGCAGGCACACCGCGCCGAACTGGGCGTAGGTGACGCCACCGTGGTCGCGCACGGCACCACCGCGTTCCCAGCCACGGCGGCCTGGATCAATGGCAGCGCGTCGCATGCTGCCGAGTTCGACGATATCTTCCGCGACGCTGTCTACCATCCAGGCTGCCCAACGATCTCTGCCGCGCTGGCGCTGGCCGAAGACCGCGACGTGAGCGGCGAGGCCTTCCTGCGGGCCGTGGTGGCGGGCTATGAGGTCTCCACCCGCATCGGCGCCGCCATCCAGCCCGCGCACTATCGCTATTTCCATACCACCGGCACCGTGGGCTGCTTCGGCAGCGCGGCAGCCAGCGCCTTGCTGCTGTCGCCGGGCAATGGGCGCGTCGCCGCCGATGCGCTGGCCACCTCCGCCACGTTCGCCTCGGGCCTGCAGCAGGCCTTCCGCTCGGATGCGATGACCAAGGCGCTGCACGCGGGACATGCCGCCATGGTGGGCGTGCAGGCGGCGCAGGCTGCCGCGGTGGGCGTCAACGGCGTGCACGACATCCTGGAAGGCGCGGCCGGCTTCGGCGCGGCGATGTGCGGCAGTCCCGGCTGGTCGGATGTGGCCAAGGGCCTGGGCGCGAACTACAACATCCTTAGCATCACCCAGAAGAACCACGGATGCTGCGGCCACACCTTTGCGGCCATCGATGCGGCGATTGAACTGGTGCGCGGGCATGGCATCGACGCCGCCGGGATCGAGGCAGTCACGGTGTGGACTTATCAGACTGCCATCGACGTCACCGGCAATGCCGTACCGGGCACCGCCTTCGAAGCCCGCTTCAGCCTGCCCTACGTCATCGCGCACGGCATCCTGCACGACGCGGTCCGGCTTGACGCCTTCTCCGGCGAACGCCTGCGCGACCCGCAGATCCGGCAATTGATGAAGCGCGTCACCCTGCACGCGGATCCGGAGCTGACCGCGGCGTTCCCCCGCCAACGCGCGGCGCGGGTGGAAATCCTGCTGAAGGACGGCACCCGCCACACGCTGTTCGCGCCTTACCGCAAGGGCGACCCGGAGTCGCCGCTGGACGACGCCACGCTGAGCGACAAGTTCATGGAGCTGGCGGCGCCGGTGATCGGCAGCGACACGGCCGAGGGACTGCTCGCCGCGCTGTGGCAGCTCGAGACCGGCAGCGTTCGCGGGCTGCGGCTCGCGGGTCTTGGCGTGGCATGAGAGGGGAGGAAAGCGTGAACGATATGACTGTAACGACGGCGATGGCCCGCAGCCTGGCAAAAGCGCTGTTCTCGCCGGACACGGTGGCGCTTGTCGGCGCATCCAGCGACATCACCAAGAATACCGCCCGGCCGATGCGCTTCATGCGCAAGCACGGCTACCAGGGCACCATCTACCCGATCAACGCCACCCGCACCGAAGTGCTGGGCGAGAAGGCCTACCCGAGCCTGGACGCGGTGCCGGGCGAGGTGGAGCACGCCTTCGTCATGGTGCCGGGCAAGCACGTCGAGGCCGCGCTGGAGCAATGCGCGGCCAAGGGCGTGCAGGTGGTGACGGTGTTCTCGGACGGCTTCGCGGAAGTGGGCGAGGCGGGCCTGGCCGCGCAGCAGGCGCTGGTCCGCAAGGCCAGGGCGCTGGGCGTGCGCCTGATCGGACCGAACAGTATCGGTGTGGTCAATGTGGAATCCGGCGCGGTGCTGTCGGTCAATGCCGTGCTGGAGAT
Organism: Cupriavidus sp. 05N39; assembly: GCF_056397325.1. Taxonomy (NCBI): domain Bacteria; kingdom Pseudomonadati; phylum Pseudomonadota; class Betaproteobacteria; order Burkholderiales; family Burkholderiaceae; genus Cupriavidus; species Cupriavidus sp. 05N39. Next base: position 21,481 of record NZ_JBFTNE010000008.1, on the reverse strand, counting down.
GGACGAGTTGCACGCCGGCAGCATCAGCGTGATCTCGCAAAGCGGTTCGATGCTCGGCGCGCTGCTCTCGCGTGGCGCGGCGCGCGGGCTGGGTTTCGCCAAGCTGGTGTCGGTGGGCAACGAGAGCGATGTTGGCGTCGGGGAGCTGGTCGATCTGCTGGTGGACGATGCCGCTACCAAGGTGATCCTGTTGTTCCTGGAAACGATCCGCGACGCCGCCGTGCTCGGCCCGGCGCTGCGCCGCGCGCGGCAAGCCGGCAAGCCGGTCATCGCCTACAAGCTTGGCCGCTCGGCGCAGGGCGAGGCGCTGGCGCAGTCGCACACCGGCGCGCTGGCCGGCAACGATGCCGCGGTGGACGCCTTCCTGCGCAAGTACGGCGTGATGCGCGTGGAAATGCTGGAGACCTTGTTCGAAGCCGCGCCGCTGGCCCTGCGCTATGGCCGGTGGGTGCCCGCCCTCAAGCGCAATCCCCGCGTGGCCGTGGTGACCACCACCGGTGGCGGCGCGGCCACCGTGGTGGACCGCCTGGGCCTGTCGCAGATCGACGCGGTGGCGCCGCCGGACGGCTTCGTGGCGCACATGGCGGCGCGCGGCGTGCGCATCCGCCAGACGCCCATCATCGACCTGACGCTGGCCGCGACCAGCGCGCAGTACAAGGATCTGGTCGAGCAACTGCTGCTGAGTGACTGGTGCGACGCCGTGCTTTGCGTGGCGGGCTCGTCCGCGCAGTTCCATCCCCAGCTCGCGGTGCGGCCCATGGTGGAGGCGGCCGGCGCGGGACACAAGCCGCTGATCGCTTTCCTCGCGCCGGAGGCGGGGGAGTCGCTGCGCGTGCTGCAGGCAGAAGGCATCCCGGCGTTCCGCACGCCGGAAGCCTGCGCGGACGCGCTGGCGCAGTTGTTCAAAGCGGCGCGGGCGCATCCCGAGGCCGACGAAGCCGTCGCGCCGCTTGGCTGGCCGGCCGGCTTGCCGCGGTCGGGCAACCTCTCGGAGTACGAGGCGGCCAGCGCGTTCGCGGCGCTGGGCGTGCCGATCGCCCCGCTCGCGCTGATGCCGGTGGGTGAGTACAAGCACAGGATTCCCTACCCGGTGGTGGCCAAGATCTGCTCGCGCGACATCCTGCACAAGACCGATGTGGGCGGCGTACGCGTCGGCGTACGCGACACGGACGAACTGCAGCGCGCCACGGCGGCGATCCTTGCCGATGTCGGCCGCGCCGCGCCGCAGGCCCGGCTCGACGGCATCCTCGTGCAGCGCATGGAGGACAAGCTGCTGGAACTGATGCTGGGCTACCGGGATGACCCGCTGGTGGGCCCGATCGTGATGCTGAGCGCGGGTGGGATCGCCGCCGAACTGCGGCCGGACGTCAGCCTGCGGCCGGCGCCGGTGACGCGCGACGACGCCATGGAGATGATCGACGAGGTACGCAGTACCGCGCTGGTCCGCGGCTTCCGCGGGCTGCCGCGCGGCGATATCGCCGCCCTGGCCGACGCCATCGAGCGGTTTTCCCGGCTGGCTGCCTTCGAGGGCGTGAACGTGCTGGAGGCCGAGATCAATCCGCTGTTCGTGCGTGCCGACGGCGTGGTCGGGGTGGACTGCGTGGTCCGGCTGGCGGAAGAACAAAGAGCCGAACTGAATTGATTCAAATCGAGTAAGAAAACGGAGACAAACATGGATTTCAAACTGACCCCCGAGCAAGCTGAGTTCGAGCACGCCGTCACGCGCTTCGCCGAGAAGGAGTTGCGCGCCGGCTCGGTCGCCCGCGCCCATACCGACGACTACCCCTGGGATGTCGCCCGCAAGATGAGCGAGCAAGGCCTGCTGGGCATCACTGTGGCCGAGGCTGACGGCGGCCAGGGCGGCAGCCTGATGGACGCCATCATCGCGATCCAGGCCGTGGCCTCGGTCTGCCCGCGCAGCGCCGACGTGATCCAGGCCGGCAACTTCGGCGCCATCCGGGTGCTGGCCGAGTATGGCTCGTCGGCGCAAAAGGACAAATGGCTACGCCGCCTGCTGGCCGGTGAAGCCTTGATCTCGGTCGGCATGACAGAGCCCGAGGCCGGCTCCGCCGTCACCGAGCTACGCACCACGGCCACGCCCGATGGCGACGACTACCTCATCAACGGCACCAAGGTCTTCACCACCCATGGCCCGCACGCCGACGTGATCCTGGCCTACGTGCGCTTTGGCCCGGGCGTCAACGGCATCGGTTCCGTGCTGATCGATACCAGGCTGCCGGGTGTGCGCATCGGCCAGCGCTCGCGCTTCATGTCGGGAGAGGAATGGGCGCAGATCTATTTCGAGGATGTTCGCATCCCGGCGTCCGATGTGCTGCTGGGCGAGGGCGGCTTCAAGAAGCAGATTGCCGGTTTCAATGTCGAGCGCATGGGCAATACAGCGCGCTCGCTGGCGCTGGGACGCTATGCCTACCAAGTAGCGCGCGACTGGGCCATGCAGCGCAAGCAATTTGGCAGGCTACTGTGCGAGTTCCAGGGCCTGCAATGGAAGTTCGCCGAGATGAAGATCAAGCTCGATGCCGGGCAACTGCTGCTGTACCGGGCCGCGGCCAACGCGGACAGCGGCTTTCCTTCCGCCGAGGAAACCGCGATCGCCAAGGCGTTCTGCAACCAGGCGGGCTTCGACGTTGCCAATGAGTCGCTACAGGTCATGGGCGGCATGGGCTACAGCCAGGAGGCGCTGGTGGAGTACTGCCTGCGCCGCTGCCGGGGCTGGATGATCGCCGGCGGCTCCATCGAGATCCTGAAGAACCGCATCGCCGAATCGGTATTCGAGCGGACCTTCGCGCAGCGCCCGGAAAAACAGCGGGCGGGTTGATCAGGAACGCATCCCAGGTGGGCGCATTATGTTTTGTACAACGGAACGCCGGACGCGCAGCTTGCCCGGGCCGGCAGCCTGCAAACGGGGCTGCCGAAGCCTACCGGCGAGCCATCGGAATCGAAGCCGATCCGGCGGTGCGCCGCTTCCTGCGGGCCGAACTCGCCCAGATCTAAGATGCGGCCGTGGCCTCGGTGATGTCGCGACTACCGCTTGCGCACTTCTCCTTCACCGTGCCGTGATCGGCAGCTACTTCCATTAGGCGCCAACCTCAAAAAAAGCCAAGAACTTGCGCATGATGGGCGACAAGGCGCCCGCGCGATGCGCTACCAGCACCCGGCTGGCCGCGTCGGGGCCGGCCAGCCGGCGGTACGCCACGCCCGGAATGCCGGTGCGTGAGTAAATCTCCGGCAGCACCGAGACCCCGGCACCGCTCGCCACCAAACCGATGATGGTCGTGGCCTCGCGCGCTTCCTGGCCGATGCGCGGCGCAAAGCCCGCGCGGTTGCACAGCGTGGTGACATGATCGAACAGCCCGCACCCCAGCCCTCGCGGGAACAGCAGAAAGGGCTGGGCGGACAGCGCGCCGATGTCGAGTTCACTGTCATCATCCGCTATCGCCAGCGCATGCGAGGCCGGCAACACGGCGACCAGGCGGTCGGCCAGCACCTCGTGCACGGTAATGCTGGCGGGCGGGTAGAACTGGGGCGAAGGGCGCAGGAAGCCAATCTCGATCTCTCCCTTCTCCAGTCCCTGCAACTGCTGCCCGGTGGACATATGCACCAGTTCCAGCATGGCACGTGGGTGGCCAAGGCGGAACTGCTGCACGGCGCGCGGGAAAACATTCTGCATGGGCACAGAGGCGGTGAAGRCCACCCGGATCTCGCCCGCCTCACCGGCGGCAACCTGCTTGACCACCTCGCGGGCCTGCTCCAAGTTGCCCAGTGCCGCCTTTGCCTTGTCGAGGAACAGCGTGCCCGCCGGCGTCAGCGCCACATGGTGGCGGGAGCGGTCGAGCAAGGGGCTGCCAAGTTCGTCTTCCAGTGCCTTGATCTGGGTGCTCAGCGGTGGCTGGCTGATATGGAGCTTGCGCGCGGCCTCGCTGAAGCTCAGCGCTTCGGCCACGGCGACGAAATAGCGGAGTTGGCGAAATTCCATCGGTTATATCGAAGTGCAATAACAAGCGGTTTGAAAACATATTAGACAGTATCACGACGGTTGGCCAAAATGCACGCAAACGAATGAAACCGGACCACAGGAGACAAGAATGCTGCGCCGACCTTACCTAGCCGGCTTGCTGGCCGCCGCGCTGTCGCTGGGCGCTGCCGCCACCAGCGCCGAGACCTACCCCGCCAAGCCCATCCGGCTGGTCGTGCCCTACGCGGCGGGCGGCGCTGTCGACATCGTGGCGCGTTCGGTTGGCCAGAAGATGAGCGTGCTGCTCAAGCAGCCCATCATTGTCGACAACCGCCCGGGCGCCAGCACCAATATCGGCATGGACGCGGTGTCCAAGGCCGCGCCGGATGGCTACACCATCATGATGGCCTCCAACAGCCTGGCCACCAATGCCGCGCTGTTTGCCAAGCTGCCGTTCGACCCGACCCGCGATTTCACGCCGGTGGCGCGCATTGGCCAGGCCTCGCTGGTGCTGGTGGTGCCGGCCAAATCCAGCGTGACCTCGCTCAAGGACCTGGTCTCCCAGGCGCAGGCGCAACCCGGCAAGCTCAGCTATGCCTCGGCCGGCAACGGCAGCTCCGGTCATCTCGCCGGCGAGTTGTTCAAGGAAGCGGCGCACATCGACGTGTTGCACGTGCCTTACAAGGGCGGCGCGCCAGCCATCACCGACCTGCTGGGCGAGCGCATCACGTTCATGCCGATTAACCCGCTCGAAGTCATCACGCATATCCGCGCCGGCACCCTGCGCGCCATCGCGGTGGCGAGCGACCAGCGTGCGCCGCTGCTGCCGGGTGTGCCAACCTCGCGCGAGCAAGGCCTGCCGGGCTTCACCGCTTCTGTCTGGTGGGGACTGGTGGCGCCGGCCAAGACGCCGCCCGCTGTCGTGCGTGAACTCAACACCGCTGCCAATACGGCGCTGGCCGACCCGGACGTGCGCAAGCAGCTCATGCAACTGGGTGTCACCATCCTGCCCGGCACCCCGGAAGCCTTCGGCCAGTTCGTGCGCAACGAAACCTCAACCTGGAACGGCGTGATCCGCAAGGCGGGTATCACGGCCGACTGAAGCCTTCGACGCGACCCAACGGAAATCCCCATGTCAGACATCCACGCCCAAGCGCAATCCCCGGCTCCAGCCGACGCGCAAGCCGACGCAAAGCGTCCCTCTATCCTGGTGGTCAGCGCGCATGCCGCCGATTTCGTCTGGCGCGCCGGCGGCGCCATCGCGCTGTATGCCGAGCGCGGCTACCACGTCAAGATCGTCTGCCTGTCCTTTGGCGAACGCGGCGAGTCGGCCAAGATGTGGCGCCAGCCGGGCATGACCATGGAGCGCGTCAAGGCCGCGCGGCTTGAGGAAGCGCAGCAGGCCGCCGACATCCTCGGCGCCACACTGGAGTGCTTCGACCTCGGCGATTACCCCCTGCGCGTGACCGACGCGGCGTTGCTGCGCCTTGCCGACCTCTACCGCGAACTGCGGCCGGAACTGGTGTTGAGCCATTCGCGCGAGGACATCTATAACTTCGACCATCCTCTCGCCACCCGTGTGGCGCAGGAAGCGCGCGTCATCGCCCAGGCGCATGGCTACAAGCCTGAAGTGCCCGTGATCGGCGCGCCGCCGGTATTCCTGTTCGAGCCGCACCAGCCCGAGCAGTGCAACTGGAAACCCGATTTGTTGCTCGACATTTCTTCCGTTTGGGAGAAGAAGCAGCGCGCTTTCGCCACCATGGCGGCGCAGGAGCACCTGTGGGAGTACTACACGCGGGTGGCGCTGCAGCGCGGCGCCCAGGCCACGCGCAATTCCGATCGCAGGGTGAAGTACGGCGAGGGCTATGCACGTGTGTTCCCGCAAGTATCGGAGAGCCTGGCATGAGGACCGTCGCCTATCGCAATATCCTGCGCGCCGCCGCCGCGGACATTGAGGTGCTGGGTGCCTCAGGCGTGGCCACTGTGCATGAGGCGCAGCGCCGCACGGGACTGATGAAGCCCTATCTGCGGCCGATACAGTCCGGCGTAGCGATGGCCGGCAGCGCCGTGACGGTGCTGATGCACCCGGGTGACAACTGGATGATCCACGTCGCGGTGGAGATGGTGCAGCCCGGGGACGTGCTGGTGGCGGCGCTGGTCAGCGACTGCACCGATGGCCTGTTCGGCGATCTGCTGGCGACCTCGCTCAAGGCGCGGGGCGCGCGTGGCCTGGTCATCGACGGCGGCGTACGCGATGTGGCCACGCTCAATGCCATGGGCTTCCCGGTCTGGTCGCGGGCGGTTTCCGCCCAGGGCGCGGTCAAGGAGACCGTCGGCGCGGTTAATGTCCCGGTGATCTGCGCTGGCGCCAACGTGCGGCCCGGCGACGTGATCGTGGCCGACGACGACGGCGTGGTGGTGGTGCCGCGCCCCCTGGCCGCCGAGACCGCACGCCGCGCCGCCGAGCGCGAGGCCATGGAAGCGGGCAAGCGGGCCACGCTGGCCGCCGGCGTGCTCGGCCTGGACATGTACAAGATGCGCGAGGCGCTGGCGGCCAAGGGACTGGCCTACTCGGATGAGACCGTGGACTGGTATAGCGGTTTCGACGAGGCCTGAGCCAGACGTCGCCCGGCGCGCCCGCATCTGGTATAAGCGACGCAGACAAGCATCCAGGCATCGCGGGGGAGCCAGATGGAACTGCGCCAGCTTCAGTATTTTGTCCGGGTGGTGGAACTCGGCAGCATGAGCCGCGCTGCGCTCGATCTCGATATGGTGCAGTCCGCCATGAGTCAGCAGATCAGCCGGCTGGAGAGCGAACTCTCGACCCGGCTGCTGCTCCGGACCACGCGCGGCGTCGCGGCCACCGAAGCCGGCCTGGCCTTCTTCCGCGAAGCCCGGCTGGCGCTGCGCCATGCCGAGCAGGCCACGCGCGCCGCCCATCATGCGCAGCTGTCCGGCACCGTCAGCGTGGGTTTGGCGCCTACTACCGCCTCGGTGATCGGCCTGCCACTGATGCGCGCCATGCGCGAGCGCTATCCGAATGTGCGCCTGCATACGGTAGAGAGCCTGTCCGGCCATCTCAGCGCCATGCTCAATGCCCGCCAGCTTGACCTCCTGGCACGGGCAATCTTCAATCCGCTGGTGGGACCAGCGCTGCCGGGTAGAGCACGCAACCAACCATGTCGAGCATTCGTTCTAGTGCGCTAACAGCCTTTGCCAGCGTCGTCACCCGGTTGGGGGGCTCGCCGGGAAACCTGATGAGTGCTGCGGGCATTCGGGAGGATGCGTGGCGAGAGCCTGGCAGCTTCGTGTCATTCGCAGCCTTCGCGCTGCTGCTGGAACTGGCCGCGGAATCGCTCGGCTGCGCCGACTTTGGACAATGGTTGGCTGACGGCCAAAGCGTGTTCACGCTAGGTCCACTCATCTTCATTGCCTTCGGTGGCTCCACTGCCTGCGAGGTCTTCCGTCGCCTGGATCGGTACCTCCACCACTATGTGACTGGCGTACGACCTATGCGATGCGCGGGGGGCAAGCGAGAGACGATGGAGATCAAACTGGTATTCCAAATGGAGCCTGCGTTCAGGTACGCACAGGCTGGCGAATTCCTCCTCGCGACCGCATACAAGATTGCGAGGCTGCTCGCGGGTCGCAGGGCTGACTCAGTGCGCGCGGTGGCACCTTCCCTACAGCGGTCCGGTGACGTCCCCGCGCGCGCCAGTGATGCTTCGTTGCCACTTCTTGCACGCAGCGGGGCTCACTACAGCCTGTTCGTGGACAGACGGATCCTGGGGTTGGAGGAGCCATATCGAAACAACAAATTCAAGGAGGCTCTCGCAGAGCACGTGGCCTCAATCTCGGTTGATCGGGAGCTTTGCTTTACCGATCAGGTGTCGGCCGTGATCCAGCACCTCTTGTCCACAGGGTACTGCACTCTCGCAGCGGTGTCCTCTTGCCTTGGCATGCACCCCCGTGGGCTGCAGAGAGCCTTGGCACTTCATGGCTCGCGGTTTGCCGATCTCTTGGCGGAAACAAGACGCGAGATGGCCCTGCGTTACGTGGCAGATGGGATACCCCAGTCGATCCAGGCGTCTCTGCTGGGATATCGCGAGAATGCTTCCCTCTATCGGGCACTAAGAGGTTGGCGCGGCGTCAGCCGCGATAGCGGTGCCCAATTCGATCATGTTACGACCGTTGTTGAAGATGTCCACGCCGATTGTCATCAAATGACACTTCCAATCGAAAGGCCCCTTGCGGAAACTGTGGGGCGCAGCGCGTTGAACCAGACCTTGTCCGTACGAGTTGTATCTCGTTGAGCCGAGGCGCCGCCTGCGTAGCGTCGATATCCCTATTGCTGCATCGCAGCTATACAGCGGCAAGCGGATCGGCGCTACTGTTTGATTGCGGACGGCTGCGGGGTAGCCGTCCGCAATCGCTTCGAATTGCCTGGATGATGAAGCTCGGAACTACAGTCGACGTGCATCGTCTTCGGCCCAGACGGGATGGGCTCGTGTAGAGCCGGCAGCGACAAATTTGAGGCGAACAATGATGCATGTGGCCGCACCCTCAAGCGCGCGCGGGCACCGATAATCATTAAGCGGTCCTCGTCCTGCGGGACACGTTGATGATGGGCGTGCGACCACGCTGTGGCGGCGTAAAGCAGGGAGATGGCGGCTATGCCGACTCGGATCGCGTTGGGAAAGCGTTGTCTTTGCATTAAGTTTCCTGGAGCGCAGGATTTAACTGCGTAGTGCAGTCGCAAAGACGGGACTAATCATATCCAAGCCACCCTTCGGCAGGGTAGTGCCGCGACCGGGCAGGCATACCGAATGGGTTGGCCCAGTAGTCTTCGCGGCGGCGCTGCCGGCCGCGGACGCACTGTGACCAAATGCCGGCTGTGCCAGAGGCTGAGTACCTTGCCCGCTTTGGGGCGATCTGCAGGATTTGCGCCAGTGGGACGGCGCCACGGAGCCACACAAATTCGGACACCCCGTCTCAGGTCAGAAACTCTCTGTATCCACCTCGCTGTTGCCCTGCGGATTGTACCGGCTGCCCACCACGGTTCGCTGGTTGATCAGTGACTCCAACCGGGCCATGTCATCTGCGCTGAGCTTCACATCGATTGCCCCGAGATCGTCCAGTAAGTGCGCCACGCTGGTGGTGCCAGGGATCGGAATGATGTTATTGCCACGATGCAACAGCCAAGCCAGCGAGAGCTGTGCCAGCGAGCAACCGACGTCGCGGGCAATGGCTTTGTAGCCGTCCAGCAGCGACAAGTTTGCGGCGTAAGCCTCGGGTGCAAAGCGCGGCATGGAGCGGCGGATGTCCTTGGCGTCGAGCGAGGCTACGTCGGTCAGTTCACCGCACAAAAAGCCGCGTGCCAGAGGGCTGAAGGCGACGAGGGCCACGCCAAGTTCGCGGCAGGTCTCTAGTACGGCGATTTCCGGGTTGCGCGTCCACAAGGAATATTCGGTCTGCAACGCGGTGATGGGATGCACGTTGTGGGCTTTGCGCAGCGTGTGTGCCGACACTTCCGATAGACCGATGGCACGGACATGGCCCTTGTGCACCAGATCGCTCAGGGCGCCCACGCTTTCCTCGATGGGTACTTTCTTGTCCCAGCGGTGCAGGTAGTACAGGTCAATCACGTCGGTACGCAGGCGCTTGAGCGCGGCTTCGCAGGTGGCCCGGATGGTCTGTGGGCGGCCGTCGATGACTCGCACGGGCTTGCCATCGCCATTGATGTCTACTCCGGTCATGCCGCACTTGCTGGCCAGGGTGAACTGGTTGCGGTGCTTGGACAGGACGTTGCCGACTAGCGTCTCATTTGCACCGAAGCCGTACAGGGCGGCCGTGTCAAAAAAATTGACGCCAGCATCCAGCGCGGTCAGCAGTACCTTTGCGGCTTGCTCGGGCGATGGTGGCACGCCGTAGGCGTGGCTCAGATTCATGCAGCCCAGACCGATGGAACTGACGTTGAAGGTGCCGAGTTTGCGTTGTTGCATTGGATGATCTTCTGAAAAAAGGTCCCGGCTTCGAGGATGAAGCCGTCAGTCTTGGTGGTTTGCCAATGTACCGGATTAGCTCGGGTACTGTCACCTTGTTACACTGACAGCCGAAGTGCGGCGAGAATATTGAATGGGCAGATCGATCAGGTCCCAGCGTTTATAGGGGGCGTCGTAGGCGTCTGGCGAGGCAGTTTCCAGGAGGTGACCGATGCCTCCGATCTGTCGCTGTAAGCGTTCGGTAGCATGTAGCGGTCTTGAGTTCAGCGCCATGAGCCTGCCACGAATCCGGAAATTGCGAAGGTCCTCAAGCGCTTGCACTACCCGCTGGAAGTGATGCTGACCTGCGTGCGCTGGTATGTGGCCTACCCGCTCAGCCGGCGTCACCTTGAGCAGATGAGGCCGAGCGCGGCATCGTAGTGGATCATTCCACCAGTGCATCACTGGGCGATCAAACTACCGCCGGCGCTGCACCAGGTATTCGCAACGGCTCTCGCTTCCAGTTCGGTAGCAACGCCGATTTTCGCGATGGACATCGTCATGACAGCTTAGCGACTGTATTTGCCAATCATGCTTTGACCACCGAGCGCGTGCCCCTTGAGTGCCGACATGAGTTCGTCCCTGGTCAGCCCAGGCGGCAGTGCGGACGGCGCGAGATCCGTTGCGACCACGGTCAAGGTGTAATGGTGTGCTGCGTCACCCGCCGGCGGGCAGGGCCCGCGATACACGACCTCGCCCCTGACGTTCTTGCCAATGGTGGCGCCATGTCCGTCGGTCTGGCCTTCGCCCTCCTTGAGCTGCCCGCGATCGGCGGCGATGTTGTACGCAACCCAATGTGAAACTCCAAGCCCCATCGCGCCGTCGGGATCGGAAAGCAGCACGGCAACCGACTTGGTACCGGCAGGCAGGTTCGACCAGGACACCTGTGGAGAAACGCCCTTGCCGCCGCAATCGGACGTATTGTTGCCATGCAGCACAGGAATCGTCGCGCCATCCGCGAACGACGCGGAAGACACCTGCATGCCTGCCGCCTGCGCGATGCCCATACCGACAAAAAGCAATGCGCCTGCCAGCGGCGCGAAGCCAGTCTTAGCCTGTTTCATTCGTACATCCTCGTATGCAATGAGTGGAATGTATGCCGAGCGCGCCAGGCAAGTGCGGCTGTACCCTCTAGCATTCGCGATTGCCAGCACGGTGATTCCGGATTTACCTTGGACCAAATCGCGCGCAATGCACTTAATGTGTACGGACGATGCTGCGCGATGTCATTAGATATAACGTTAAAAATATAACGACCGGGGATCTGGAGTATCGGCCACGGGGCTTTATCCCGCATGGCTTCGGGCCTCGAGGACATCTCGCACTTCTGGATTCACGCAGGTCGAGGTAATACGGCCGGCGAGTGCGTCGAGCAGGTTGCGGGCCGCACGCAACGCCATCGCGTCGCGTGTCTGTTGTGTAGCCGAGCCGATATGCGGCAGGGCGACGACGTTCGGCATTGTCAACAGCGGCGAGTCCAGTGGCAGCGGTTCGCGCTCGAACACGTCGAGTCCGGCGCCGAGGATGCGACGTTCCCGCAGCGCCTCGATGAGCGCGGCTTCGTCGACCACCTGGCCGCGCGCGCAGTTGACGAGGATCGCCGTTCGCTTCATCAGGCGGAGCTCTGCCGCGCCGATCAGCCGCTCGGTCGCGGCGGACAACGGCACCAGCAGGCACACGAAATCGGCCTGCGCAAGCAGTTCCGGCAACGTGCGCCATTGCGCACCGTAGGCTTCTTCCGCTTCGTGATTGCGTGTGCGATTGCAATACAGCACGTCCATTCCGAAACCCAGCGCCGCACGTCGCGCGAGGGCGCAGCCGATGCGTCCGAGCCCGACGATGCCGAGCGCCTTGTGATGAACGTCGACGCCGAACTGAGCCGCTCCGACCGACGCACGCCATTCGCCGCGCCGCGTCCATTCGGCGAGTTCGACGACACGCCGCGCGCTCGCGAGCAGCAGGGTGAACGCGAGATCCGCGGTAGTTTCAGTCAATTCGTCGGGCGTGTTGTTGAGGATGATGCCGCGCCGCGTCAGGTCCTCGACATCGAATGCATCGAATCCGGCGGAAATGGTCGATGCCGCTTCCAGAAATCGTGCGGCGTCAAGCAGCTCCGGCGTGATCTTCATGTTGTTGCCGAGGATGCCGTGTGCCCGCGCGAGCGCTTCGATCAACGGCGCGCGGCTTGCGGCAGCGACCTGTTCGACCTCGGTCACGTCATGTTGTTCGCGCAACAGCGCGAGCACGCTCCGCGGCACGTTCCGGTACACGACGATTCGTTTTCTCATCGGGGGTTCCTCTGAGCGCCGGTGATATTCAAGCAGCGGCACATAAATTAATAGGGAAGCGGAATATGAAATTCCGGGAAGCAGCCGCCAAAAGTTGCACGAGAAGTACGCATCTCACCAGAAGCGATTCAGGTCGGCCAGCACGTCGGCCAAATCGTTGGTAACCGGAGGGCTGAGTGTGGGCGCCATTAGCGAAAATAGTGATCCTCAACTTTACCCCGTACCCATCTGCCAAAACGCTGTCCCAACCTGTGCCTTGGGGGCGCCAAGCGACATGGCCAGCAGCCACTTGCTGTATGCGCTCTGCGTCGATTCGCGAGGGGCCGTAGATCTCTCGCCTAGCCTGTCGCTCATGCCGCGAGCTGGTAAGCACGCATCCCCGGCATGTCCGTCTTTGGTGGAAAGACGTTCCACGACCCGTCATCGTGCCGGAAGAAAACGATCGTCACCCATCCTTCTGGCCGCAACGTGCCAATGCGCACGTAGCGCCTTCGATCCGAAGGCGCGCGACTGAACTCGATCACACGCAACGCCGCACCAGGCCCGAACCACTTGCCGGCCTGCACACGCACGGACTTTTTGCCGGTATGCATATCCTTCTCCTTCTCCTTCTCCTTCTCCTTCAACCACTCGCTTTTGTTGGCGCAGCTTCGTTTCGCGCGCCGTTTGCTATATCCTCAAGGCGTCCGCTGCGCGGTGCGGCGACTGGCCACGATAGGATTCGAGGAAACGGCAGCGAAACACCCGCTGTCAGGCACTCGAACGCACGGAGTGGTAGTCCCCGTCACCTTGGACAAGAACCGGCCTGTTACCAATTTCGGCCCGTGCACGCGTTGCAGCCATTCCGCGATCTGGCCCGGTAGCTGCGCCTCATCGGACCAGCACGCGAATCGTCCTGGCTTCCGGATTGATTTCGATCTTGGCGCCATGCGGAATTTGCGCCGTGCTGTCTGTATCTAAACCTGCCAGCATCGTCACGTCCCCCAGCGCCGCTCCCTCTGCGAGGACTGTGTTGACAGTATTGAGCACGATCTCCAGCGGCGCCATATCGCGCGACTGCATTTCGTGCAGCAGCCACAAGGTTGCGACACCACCCTTCGCCGTATCGAGCACGAGAATCTTATCGAACGACTCGCCAGCGATCTATTGCGCGGGGCGAGAGAAAACGCCACGCAGACGATTCAGCTCAGTTCTGTTTTGGGATATGCGCGGATTCGATGACGCCGCCCCATTTCTTCTGCTCGCTGGCGACGAATCGCACGAACTCTTCGCGGGTGCCGGTGCCTACCGATGCGTTGGCGTCGGTCAGCTCCTTGCGCAAGGCGTCGGACTTCAGCACTTTCTCCAGCGCGGCGCTCACCCGGTCGACGATCGGCTGTGGCGTGCCCTTGGGGAATACCAGACCGCCCCACGAGACGTTCTCGTAGCCTTTCAGTCCGGACTCGTCCAGGGTCGGCAGATTGGGATAGAGCGGAATACGCTCGCGGCTGGTGATCGCCAGCGCGCGCAGCTTGCCGCTTTTGACGAGCGGCCAGGCGACCGAGGCATTGGTAAACGTGTAGTCAAGCCGGCCGCCGGCGAGGTCGGTGAGGGACGGCGGATCGCCGTTGTACGGGATGAACAACACGTCGATGCCGGCCATCTTCTTGAATAGCTCGCCGCCCATGTGGCCACTGCTGCCGGTACCGGCCGCGGCGTATGACAGCTTGCCGGGCTCCTTCTTGGCCAGCGCAATCAGTTCGGCGACGTTCTTGATCGGGGAGTCGCCACGAACCACGAGCAGGTTGTAGATCGAGAACATGCGGCCCACGGGCACAAAGTCCCGTTGCACATCATAGGGAAGCTTGCTGAACAGGCCGGGGTTGACGGCCAGGGTGTTGATGTTGCCATAGCCAATCGTGTACCCGTCCGGCGCAGCGCGCTTGACCATCGCCATGCCGATGTTGCCTGCGGCGCCCGGGCGATTGTCGACGACGAAATTGGCGTTGGTCGCTCTCGCGAGGTGACTCAGGACGATACGGCTTAGTACGTCGCCCGATCCACCGGCAGCAGAGGGGACGATCACGGTGACTGGCTTATGGGGCCATGGGTCCTCCGCCGCCTGGACGGACGAGGTGAGACTGCAGGCCGCACCAAAGGCGAGTGCAGCGAAGGCGGTGGTGAATCGCTTGATGCGATCTCCGAGGGAACAGTGAGTGTGGCGTTCGAATTTCATGATTTTTCCTAAAGTCTTTCCCTGCCATTGCTCATGACAAGCAAGAGGTCTGGGCAATGATTCACTCGTTTGCGTGTCAGGATTGGCCGCCTCCCTTTGCGATTGAACGCGCCTGCACCGGCTGATCGATGCGGGAGCTACAACGGCTGCCCGCGCTGGCCAAGCCTGCCGGAGTGACGACGCGTACGTCGCCGCGCAACTCACCAGCCATGGAAACGCTCCCAGGTCGTGAGCTTTCCGCCCTCAGCGAGCGCTCGGTACTCGGGGAACTGCGCTCCTGTTGCGCAGGCGTGATTCGGAAGAATGCGTAGGCGCGTGCCTACGGGAAAGCGATGGGAGACGTCCGCATCAGGTTCACCTTCGCGCGACACGATGCCGTGCTCCTGGTTAGCGCCACTCAGCAGGTAGCCTGGCAACACCGTGCCGTCTATCGTGCAGACCTGCCCATATCCATAGTCCTGCTTCTGCTTCTGGGTTCCGCGATCGCGGCTCATGGCCATCCACCCTGCGTCCACGATGATCCAACCCTTATCGCTCTGATGACCGATCACCGTCGTCAGTACACTAAGCGCGATCTCATCCGTGGTGCAGACACCAATGTTGTTCATCACCAGGTCAAAGAGAACATAGACGCCGGCCCGCACCTCGGTCACCCCCTGGAGCTGCTCGGCGGCAAGTGCCGTCGGGGTCGAGCCGACACTGACCCCCGGGCATGGAAGGCCCGCCGCGCGCAGACGCTCCGCCGCACGCACGCAGCCGACGCGTTCGCGCTCGGCCAAGGCCGTCAACGCCTCAGGCGTATCAAGCTCGTAGCTCGAGCCAGCGTGAGTCAACACGCCACCAAGGCGCATACCCCCGTTATGCAATACGCGGCCGACCTCCAACAGCGCTGAGTCTTCAGGCTGGATGCCCGAGCGGTGGCCATCCGTGTCGATCTCGATCCACACCTCGAAGGCCTCACAGTTCGCTCTGCCGAAGTCGGCAATCGCCTGAGCCGACGCCATGCCGTCGGTGAGTATCTTCAAGTTGCAGCCGCGCCGGCGCAATGCCAGCGCCTGAGGAAGCCGGTGCGGTGCCATGCCAACCGCGTAGAAGATGTCGGTGACACCCGCGGCCAGGAATTGCTCGGCTTCCTTGAGCGTGGAGACAGTGATTCCATGCGCTCCGGCCGCGAGCTGGGCGCGCACGACAGGCGTGCATTTGCTGGTCTTTACATGCGGTCGAAACCGCACGCCCAGCTTTTCCATGCGCTGCTGCATCCGATCGATGTTGTGCTGCATGCGCTCCAAGTCAATAATCGCTGCAGGGGTGTCAACGGTGTGAAGGGAGAAGTACATGTCGAACGAGAAGGAAAATCGGTTGCAGGCTGGTGGGTCACGGGAATGCGCGCCTGTAAAGAGCCCAAGTCCTCCGTCGCGGTGTCGGCGAGCGGTGAAGGTGAGACCGGTGCGTATGTAGCCACTGTAGTCAGCCAAGCCATCTCCGTGGTTAAATGCCTGGAAATCTATTGTTAAGCTGAATTGAATGATCCGCATCGAGGTCCTGAGCCAATCATCGGCTTGGATTTATCCCGCCGACACCAGAGCCAGGTTCTCAGGGTGCTGGTTCAACCGATTTCGTCATAATGTTGGGGAAGCTTCGCAAGCCTGCTTTTGGTATGGTTCTGGACTGCCTATGGGCGGTATTCGTGGTTGTGCGGCTTCTAAAAATTTCGGCCATACTGCCCCCCACGTCACTGCCTGGAGGCAAATAAATGGGGTTCGAATTCAACGGTAAGCGCGTCGTCGTCGCTGGTGGCTCGCGTGGCATCGGCCGCAGCATTGCGCTCGGGTTCGCGCAGGCTGGCGCTGCAGTGTCGGTCTGCGCACGCAATCTGGAAGGATTGAAAGCCATCGAGGCCGAGCTGGACGTTTATGGCCATCTGGCCCATACCGCACCTTGCGATCTCGCTGAAGGCGAGGCGATCAGTGCTTACATTGCAGCAGCCGGCGAAGCGCTTGGTGGCATCGACATTTTGATCAACAACGCGTCGGGTTTCGGAGGCGGGGATACCGAAGCCGGCTGGGAGGCCGGCATCCAGGTCGACCTGTTGGCAACGGTGCGCGCAGGGCATGCCGCACTGCCATTCTTGCGCCTGTCGGCCAACGCCGCCATCGTCAATGTGACGTCCATCTCGGCGCTTCGACCGTCGTCACGTACCCCGTCTTACGCGGCGATCAAGGCGGCGGTCATGCACTATACGGCGTCCCATGCGTTGACACTCGCGCCGGATCGGATCCGTGTCAACGCGGTTGCGCCAGGCTCGATCGAATTTCCCGGCGGATCGTGGGAACAGCGCAAGACTTCCGATCCCATGCTGTATGAGCGGATACTGCGTTCGGTTCCGTTCGGCAGGCTCGGGACGCCAGGCGAGGTCGCTAGCGCGGTGCTATTTCTCGCCAGCTCGCACGCAGGCTGGATCACCGGCCAGACCTTGGTGGTCGATGGCGGCCAGGTGTTGACGTAAGCGCAAATACGCACACGGGGGGCGGGAAAGGGCTCGCCGCGGAATGGAGCACTCCTGCTGCGAGCAGCACAAGCAGTCACCGTCGGGATCCTGGAACCGGATTCCGCGATTTACGGATTCATGGCGGTCTTACGGCTCTGAATTCAACATCGTCACATACTGCTGAATGCCAACTGCGATAGATCCCTCTGGCTTCGCTCGTTCGCTCCAGCCGGCCTCCCCGGGTTGGCTGAGCGCCATCGCAGATCGTCGGCTAGTCGGGATAGAGACGCCTCTCCTTCGGCAATTGCCGAGTTGTCCGTAACGCACCGCACCCGCACCCGCACCCTCGCGCCTGCCGGTCGCGGGTGTTTTTTGGGCGCTGAGCAAAACTGGTACTTTCGCACTGTCCCCGGTGGCTCACTGCGATGTTTGCCTCTATTGTGCGTCTACGCAGTATCAATCGTAGCTACTTACGGTCGCAAGTCCTGGAGCTTGCCAGTCGAGCATCTTGCTGACTTCGTCAAGAGCACGCCCCGCAAGCAGTTGGCGCCGGCAGGAGGGGACCGTAGGCTGTGGGTAAGAAATTTGACTTGTTAGACATTCGACTTCCCACAAGAACAGCGACCCTTCGGTAACGGTTTGCGTGCGACGGACCGCCGCAGATCTGAATCCAGGCTGTCTCAAGTAGATGCCTTCGGCACGGATAACCAGCGCTAGCAGCCCGCTGACTCGCGCGGCCGGGCGGCGCCAAAACCAAAATAATTTTTTTGTTAATCGATCTGACGATCGCTTTTTTCTGTTCGCCGTCTCCGTCAAACTCCGTGACCCGGGGTGCTGGCTCCGACGAACGCGTGCCTGACGTTGGCGTGCTCCGGGCTCTCGGCCTTCGCCGCCGGATAGCTGCGCGACTGATCGGGGATGATTTCGTGGGCTTGTCAGGACAAACTGCCAGCACGCGATCGTATCGTACCCTGGACGTAATGGCCTGCGCGCGCTGATGGCCAACCTCGCGGCGCGCGGTTTGCTCGATAACGCGCTGCTTTAGACAAACACAAACGCGCGCGAGACGTGCGCAATGCATAAAAGACGAAGCTGCCACCTGCGGCCTCGTACTGGAGATGAATGATGCAAGTTGAACACGTCACAGATGGTGCGCTGGCGAGCGCGGTGCGCAAGGCACGCCTGCGCCTCACGCCGTTCCTCGCCCTGATGTTTGCGCTGTCCATGCTCGACCGGTCAAACGTCGGCTTCGTCAAGCAGGCCCTTCAGGTCGATTCGAATATCGGAAATGCGGCATTTGCGCTTGGCGCGGGGATCTTCTTCATCGGCTATGCGGTGTTCGAGATCCCGAGCAACCTGATGCTGCATCGGGTCGGCGCAAAGGTCTGGTTGAGCCGGATCATGGTGACCTGGGGCCTGGCATCCGCCGCGATGATGTTCGCGCACGACGAGACCTCGTTCTACGTGCTGCGCTTCATCCTGGGTGTGGCGGAGGCAGGCTTTTCGCCCGGCGTGATCCTTTACTCGACCTACTGGTTCCCGGCGCGCGAGCGCGGCAAGGCGCTTGGCGTCTATTATTTCGGCTTGCCAGTGGCGCTCGTCCTTGGCAGCCCGCTGTCCGGCTTCCTGCTGGAAGTCATGGGCGGGCAACTGGGGCTGCGCAACTGGCAGTGGATGTTCATCATCGAAGGCCTTGCGGCGTCGATTGCCGGCATCATCGCGTTCTTCTACCTGGTCAGCAAACCGCGCGACGCCAAGTGGCTCACATCCGGCGAGAAACGTGCCCTTGAGGCAGCCATCGCTGCCGAAGACCGTGAAAAGATTGCGCATGGCCCAGCTACTGCGCTACGTGCGCTGCGCAACTGGCAGGTGCTGCGTTTCGTCGCGATTTACTTCGCGATCCAAGTCAGTGTTTACGGCGTTATCTTCTATCTCCCAACACGGATTTCCGAGCTGACGGGCACGGCGATCGGTTCGACGGTTGGCCTTCTCACCGCCATTCCCTGGCTATGTGCGCTGATCGCCCTGCGCTTCATCGCGGGCATGGCGGATGCCAAGGGCAAGCACCGGCAATTTGCCATTGCCATGTTGGCGATGGCGGCCGCGGGCATCGCGCTCTCGACGCTTGGCCAGCACCTTGCGCCGGTGCTCATCGCCTTTTGTATCGCGACGGTAGGCTTTGTCGTTGTCCAGCCGCTCTTCTGGACCCTTCCTACCGCGTATCTGAGCGGCACCGCCGCGGCGAGCGGCATCGCGTTGATCGGTGCGCTCGGCAATCTCGGCGGCTTTATCGCACCGACTTTGAAGACCGCTGTGGAGGCACTCTTTCACAGCCAGCAGGCAGGGATGCTTGCCCTGGCGTCCGCGGGAGTGGTCGGCGTGTTGCTCCTGTTAAGCATTGGCGCGCATGCACGCCGCGCGTCGGCAGTGCCGTTCAGTTCGTCCAGGACGGTATCCCGCTAGTGCCCTGCATCTGAGATGCGTTGAAGAAGTAAGCGTGCCGAAAAGGGCATGAAGGTTGCAGCAAGAATTTCACGATGGATAACGAAATGACAGGAACTACCGCAGCGGCCCCGGAGCCCGTCGTACGCTTGCACCCGATCGACGATGTCGTCATCGCGCGGAACCAGTTGGTTTCAGGCGTGCAAATCGGCGCGGGCCTTCTCGTACGCGGATTGGTTCCGGCAGGCCACAAGCTCRCCGTGCGCGGTATCGCCTCCGGCACGCCCGTGCGGCGCTATGGGCAGATCATCGGCTTCGCGACGCGGGGCATCGACGCAGGCGAGCATGTCCACACGCACAATCTCGCTATGGGCGAATTCGAGCGGGACTATGCCTTCGGCACCGACGCGGGGCCGTCGCGGGCCGCCGCGCCGTGTGCGCAATTCATGGGCATCTTGCGCGCCGACGGGCGTGTCGCGACGCGCAACTATATCGGTATCCTAACGTCGGTCAATTGCTCGGCAACGGCCGCTCGCGCCGTCGCCGACTACTTTCGCCGCGACATCCATCCGGAAGCGCTGGCGGCGTACCCCAACGTGGATGGCGTGGTCGCCCTGACGCACGGGCAGGGCTGCGCGATCGACGCGGAAGGCGAGGGCCTGGACTTGATCCGGCGCACCCTTGGCGGCTACGCGCGGCATCCGAACTTTGCCGCGGTGCTGATTGTTGGCCTGGGTTGCGAGACCAATCAGATTGATGGACTGATGGAGCGCCAAGGCCTGGCGCCTGGTGCCGCGCTGCGGACGATGACAATCCAGGCGCTGGGCGGGACGGCGCGCACGGTAGCGGCTGGCATCGAGCAGGTAAAGGCGATGTTGCCCGCAGCCAACAACGTGCGGCGCGAGCCGGTCGATGCCAGCCATCTGGTGGTCGGACTGCAATGCGGCGGGTCCGATGGCTATTCCGGCATCAGCGCGAATCCGGCACTCGGCGCGGCGGTCGATCGGCTGATGGCGCATGGCGGTACAGCGATCCTTTCCGAAACCCCCGAGATCTATGGCGCGGAACATCTACTGACACGCCGCGCGGTGTCGCGCGAGGTTGGCGAAAAACTCATCGAGCGGATCCGTTGGTGGGAGGCCTATTGCGCGCGCATGAATGCCAATATGAACAATAATCCCTCGGCGGGTAACAAGGCGGGGGGACTCACGACAATCCTCGAGAAATCGCTCGGCGCGGTAGCGAAAGGGGGAACGACGAATCTTGTCGACGTATACCGGTACGCCGAGAGGGTCCATGCCCGCGGCCTGGTTTTCATGGATACCCCCGGTTACGATCCGGTGTCGGCAACCGGCCAGGTCGCGGGCGGTGCCAACCTGATCTGCTTTACAACCGGGCGCGGATCCGCTTACGGTTGCGCGCCGTCGCCATCATTGAAACTCGGTACCAACACCGCGTTATGGCTGCGACAGGAGGAGGACATCGATATCAACTGTGGGTCGGTCCTCGACGGCACACGATCCATCGATGAACTCGGGGAAGAAATTTTTCAGCTAATGCTCGCCACGGCTTCAGGCCATGCGTCCAAGAGTGAGATGCACGGGTACGGCCAGAATGAGTTCGTGCCTTGGCACATTGGCGCTGTTACGTAGGCGTTGCGTAGGGGGACGCGGCGGTGCGCGACGAGAAYGCGTCCYTGCAGRCGGCGATGCCSTACCTGATCCGCAGCGCSTTCGYSCAGTTTCCGGKCGAGAGCGGSCGSTCCCGGCGGGTGACATTGCCGCTGGAYCCGRATGACAAATGACGATCAGACCGAAGGAGGAGRCWRGGCATTGCCCGYGCGCGGGTARAAACTGAATTGCCCGGCGAAAGGCCYTAAAACYCYGGATGCACCTCTGGGAGGGGCTTCGCGCCGGGCTTGCGTGAGCTAGAATGACGGCTCGATTTTTCGGCCCGAGCCGCCGGCGCCCGTTTTTGAAAGCTGCAATGGAAGATTCCGGCAAGCACGCCGGATACGACCTGCGTGGCCCCGGC